>JAPJRA010000105.1:0-2009 GCA_030824835.1 Geminicoccaceae bacterium
AACAAAACCTGTATGCGGGCGGCGGTACCAGCGCCGCCCTGGCCAAGGCCGAGACACAGGTACGCGCCGGCCGCGCCCACCTGCTGTCGGTCGAGCAGACGGTGCTCCTGAACGCGACCACCGCCTATGTCGATACGTGGCGTGACCAACGCTTGCTGGCCGAGGCGAACCTCAACCTGGAGCGCATGTCGACCCAGCTCGCGGCGACCCGACGGCGGCTGGAGCTCGGCGAGGTCGCCCGGACCGATCTGGCCCAAGCCGAGGCCGCACGGGCGCGGGCGCAGGCCGACCGTGACCAGGCCATCTCCAACCTCGCGGCGTCGGAAGCCAACTACGAGCGGGTCATCGGCCCGATCAAGAACAGCCTCGGCGATCCCCATGCCATTCTGGATCTGCCACAGCGGCTGGAGGACGCCTATCGCATGGTCGAGGCCCACCCCGACGTCGCCCGGGCAACCATGGATCTGGCGTCGGCGCGCTCGGACGTGGAGGTCGCCACCGCCGGCCTGCTACCGAGCATTGATCTGGCCGGTCAGCTCAACTACTCGGACGACCCAAATCCAACCTACCTCCACCAGAAGAGTGCACAGGTCGGGATCACACTGACGGTGCCGCTGTTCCAGGGCGGGGCCGCCACGGCCAAGGTGCGTGGGGCCAATCAGACGGTGCAGCAGCGCAAGAGCCAGCTCGACAGTGTCGCCGACCAAGTTCGGCAGGACGTGCGCACTTCATGGAACGCGATCGTCGCCGCCAGATCGGCAGTGCAGTCCTACCGCATCGAAGCCGACTCCAATGCCCTGGCGCTGCAGGGTGTGGAGCGCGAGGGCAGCCTCGGGCTGCGAACGGTGCTGGACATCCTGAACGCGCAATATGCTCTCTTCCAGTCGCGCGCCAATCTGTTCCGCGCCCAGGCCGATGCCGTTAACGCGAGCTACAAGCTGAAGGCCGCGGTCGGGCAGCTGACGGTGGCCGATCTCGGTTTGGGGGTGGAGCCCTACAATCCGACGACGAACTCTCAGCAGGAACGTTGGCGACTTTTCGGCCTGGATAGTGCGGGGCCGTGACGTTTTATCGCTACCAGGGACACCAACCTATCCTTGCCCAATGTGAGGTTGCCGCCGACGCCGCTTCGCCGATCCTAAGCGACCTCGACCCAGCGCCCCTCGTTCGCCGACCGATAGATGGCCATCACCGTGCGCTGGACCTCGAGCCCCTCGCGGAAGCCGGCATGGTCAGTGGCCTGACCGGTGATCGCCAGGAGGAAATCGCGCACCTCGATGGTCTTGAGATCGTTGAAGCCGATCTGGTGTCCGGCCGCCACGCAGAAGGCGCCGTAAGGCTCGTGCTCGGGGCCGGCGAAGATCTTGCGGAATCCACGCCGGCCCGGACTGTCCCCGGTCAGATAGAGGTCGAGCTCGTTGAAGCGCTCCTGGCTGAAGGCGAGCGCACCCTTCGAGCCCGAGATCTCGAAATCGTGCCGCATCTTGCGGCCCGTGGCGACCCAGCTGGCCTCAATGACGCCGCTGCAGCCATTGGCGAAACGCAGATGCGCGCGGCCGATATCCTCGACCTCGACGGAGCGGCGCTCGGCCGACCCCGCAGCCACCGGACGCGACCCTACGACCGTGGTGACGTCCCCGAGCACCGCGTCGATCGGGCCGACCAGATGGCGGGCCGTGGCGATGATATGGCTGCCGAGATCAGCCAGGGCGCCCCCGCCTCCGGCCGGGTCGAGCCGCCAGCTCCACGGACTCTCGGCGTCCATCATGTAGTCCTCGGCATGGACACCGTGAAAGGCTCGAACCTCGCCGATCTCGCCGGCCGCGATGATGTCGCGGGCGAGCTTGAAGAGCGGATTCTTCAGATAGTTGAAACCGACGGCGGTAACGATGCCTGCCCGTTCGGCAGCCAGCGTCATCTCCAGCGCATCGTCGACGGTAGGCGCCAGCGGCTTCTCGCAATAGACGTGCTTGCCGGCGGCGATGGCGGCCAGCGCCATCTCCTTGTGC
>JAPJRA010000105.1:2019-8989 GCA_030824835.1 Geminicoccaceae bacterium
ACGACGAGCTCGCGCCAGTCGCCCGTCGAACGGTCGAACCCGAGCGCCGCGGCCGCATGGGAAGCGCGCTCCGCATCGATGTCGGCCAGGAGTCGCAGCTGGGGCTCGACAGGCAGCGGGAACAGACGATGCGCATTGGCGAAGCCCAGCGCGTGCGTCTTTCCCATGAACCCGGAGCCGATCAGGCCAATTCCCAGCCGCATGGCGGTTTCACCTCATGTTCCGTGTCGGCCCGTCGGGCCTCGTTTGGCGTCAGACTGCCAGGCGGCAATTGACCCAGCGGCCGGTCCGGGCGCTCTCGACCGTGGCCTCGATGAAGCGCAGGCCACGGGCGCCATCGACCACCGTCGGGAAGTCCAGCGCCAGCGGATCGCAGGGCCGACCGGTACGCCGCGCCACGATCGCCTCGGCAGCATCCCGGTAGAGGTTGCCGAAGGCCTCCTGATAGCCTTCGGGATGGCCGATCTCGACCCGCGTCACCCGCTCGGCCGCGGGATGGAGAGCACCATGCAGCCGCCGGGTCAGCATCTGCTCGAAGCCGCCCAGCCGCCGATGCCGCAGCTCGTTTGGCCGCTCCTGGTGCCATTCGAGCCCACCAAGGCTGCCGAAGATACGAAACGCCAGCCCATGGTCGGCGCCAGCGGCGGCGTTGGTCACCCATATCGTCCCGCGGGCGCCGTTCGACCAGCGCAGCAGCAGGGCGGCATAATCGTCCGCCGCGCGGCCAGGAACGGTGGCGCCAACCTCGGCCAGCAGGGCGTCGAGTTGGAGATCGGCCACATAGGCGCCCAGATGATGCGCGTGGGTGCCGATATCGCCCGTGACCAGCGAGGCGCCACCCAGGGCCGGGTCGAAGCGCCAAGTCCGGCCGTCGGGCTGGGCCTCGACCAGGGTCGCGTTGTGGCCTTGCACATAAGTCACGTGGACCTGCCGGATCTCGCCGATCTCGCCGGCGCGGACCATGGCGCGGGCCTGCCGGACCATCGGATAGGCGCTGTAATTATGTGTGAGGCAGAAGACGAGGCCGGTCTCCTCCACCTTGCGCACAAGGGCCAGCGAATCGGCGAGATTGGTCGTCATCGGCTTGTCGCAGATCACATCCAGGCCGGCACCGAGCGCCGCCATCGCAGCGGGGAAATGATGGGCATTCGGGGTCATAATGGCTACGGCGTCGATTCCATCGGGGCGCTCGGCCTCCCCGGCTATCATCGCCCCGGCCGACGGATATGCTCGCTCGGCCGGCAGCCCGATGGCCTCGGCGGCCGCGCTGCCGCGGCCCGGGTCCGACGACATGCTCCCGGCCACGATTTCCCACAGATCGTCGAGACGGGCCGCCGTGCGATGCACCGGGCCGATGAAGCCGCTGGCGCCACCGACCAGCCCCAACCGCAGCCGGCGGCCGAATGTCTGCACGATTGAACTCATGTACCGCTCCGCCGAAGGCCGCTGGCGCTCCCGGCCGGGTCGTCCTCCAAGATCCCCGGTCGGGTATGTAGACCTCGTCGGCGTCATCGCCGCAACCTCCACGGCGTGGCCCGACGCAGCGGAATGTCGGCTCGGCGACAGTGCCGGAGAAACGATGGGCGGGCTCCGTGTACGCTACATGACAGAGTTGACAGCTTTGCCAAAGTCCACCACCGTCCATTGCCCGGGCAGTCGAACCCAGGTACACGGCCGAGTCGCCTGACAAGTTATCTTTAATAGATTCCAACAGGAATCGATGGAGGAGACAACTCTAATATGGATACCATCATCGGTTTCCTGAATACTATATTTTGGGGCTACGTCCTCATATACGGCCTGCTTGCAGTAGGAATTTTCTTCACTATTCGACTCAGTTTTGTTCAGTTTGTTCATTTTACCGAGATGTTTCGCGTCATCGGTGGCTCCGGCCAGACCGACAAGGCTGGTATTTCGCCGTTCCAAGCGCTGACGGTGAGCCTGGCCTCGCGGGTCGGCACCGGCAACATCGCCGGGGTGGCGGTGGCGCTCTATCTGGGCGGGCCCGGGGCGATCTTCTGGATGTGGATGGTGGCCCTGGTTGGCATGGCCACGGCCTATTCTGAAAGCACCCTGGCCCAGCTCTACAAGGTCACCGACGACGACGGCCAGTATCGCGGCGGGCCGGCCTTCTACATCGCGAAGGGTCTGGGCGTGCCGTGGGCCGGGGCGGTGTTCTCGGTCTGCCTGATCCTGTCCTTCGGCCTCGTCTTCAATGCGGTGCAGGCCAACTCGATCGCCGACGCCATGGAGGGTGCCTTTGGGGCGCCCAAGCTGGTGGTCGGGCTGGCAGTAGCCGCTCTGGCGGGGGTCATCATCTTCGGCGGCCTCAAGCAGATTGCCCGCGTGGCCGAGTTCGTGGTGCCGTTCATGGCGGGCGGCTACCTCCTGCTGGCGATCTACGTGCTGGCTACGCACATCACGGAGGTGCCCGGCGTCATCGGCACCATCATCGCCAATGCCTTCGGGTTCCACGAAGCCGTGGGCGGCGTCGCTGGCGGTATTGCTGCAGCGATGCTGAATGGTGTCAAACGCGGCCTGTTCTCGAACGAGGCCGGCATGGGCTCGGCCCCTAACATCGCTGCCTGTGCGACGCCCAACCCACATCATCCGTCCTCGCAGGGTTTCGTCCAGGCGCTGGGCGTGGTGATCGACACGCTCCTCGTATGCACGGCCACAGCGGTGATGATCCTGCTGTCCGGTGCCCTCGAGCCTGGCTCCGGCCTCACCGGGACCCAGCTGACCCAGGCGGCCCTGACCGTGCATTTCGGCGAGGCCGGCAAGTACTTCGTGGCCATCGCCATCTTCTTCTTCGCCTTCACCTCGATCATCGGCAACTACTCCTACGCCGAGAACGCGGTCACCTATCTTGGCCATGGCCACACCACCGGCTTCGTGGTGTTGCGCGTGCTCGTGCTGGCGATGGTGGTTTGGGGTGCCTACCAGACCGTAGCCACCGTGTTCGACGCCGCCGACGCCTCGATGGGGCTGATGGCCACCATCAACCTGATCGCCATCGTGGCGATGTCGTCGACCGTCGTGAAGCTTACGCGGGACTATTTCGCCCAACGGAAGGCTGGCAAGGAGCCCGTGTTCCATGCCGCCGACTATCCGGAGCTGGGCGACGGCATCGATCGTGAGATCTGGTCGCGCTAGCGCGACCTTCTCCGAACCGTCCGCTCAAGCGTTGTATTAGGCGTTGACCACGACCTCCAGCTACGGGTGCTCCAAGTCCCACAGCCCGTAGCCGCGAGCCGCTAATCCACCCATGTGGCGCTGGCTCGTGACTACGGCAGTGGGGCATGTTTTCTGCGGCGGCGTGCCCGGCGATGGTGCAGGAACGCTCGTGCGGTGTCCTGCATCCGGCTGTGACCATAGATTGCCTGTGCCGCCAGTGGACCGAACACGCCGCCGACCCAGCGCGGGCCAAACGGCGCCAGGAGCTTCCAGCGGCAGTCACCTTCGGCCAGGGCCGAGGCCACGAGTTCGCCTCCGAGCGTGGTGGTGTTCAGCCCGTGCCCGCCGAAGCAGCTGTTAACCCACAGACCCGGCGCCAATTCCCGAATCAGCGGCATCTTGTGGCGGGCAAAGCCCATGCAGCCCGACCAGGCATGCTCGACCGCGACGCCGGCGAGCTGCGGAAAGACCAGGGCCAGGTCGCGCTGCATCTGCGCGACCAGATCACGCGGTTGCTCGCGCGTGCTGATCCGGCCACCCCAAAGCAGACGCCGATCCGGCAGCAGCCGGTAGTAGCCGGTGGCGAAGCGGTTGTCGTAGACGGCATAGGGCGCGCGGATCACCCCGGCATGGGGCCCCGTGAGCGGCTCGGTGACAATCACATAGGTGAAAACCGGTAGCGTCGCGCGGGCAACCGTCGGCACCAGCCGCGGCGCATAGGCGCTCTGGCAGAGGACCACACGCTCGGCGACCAGCGTTCCATGCGGCGAGGTGATGCGCCAGCGGCCGCCATGGCGCTCGAGGCGTGTCGCGGGCGAACCCTCGAAGATGCGCGCGCCGAGGCCCTCGGCCGCGTCGGCGTAGCCGCGCGTCAGTGCCAGCGGGTCGAGATGAAAACCCTCGGGGTCGAACATCCCGTCCCAATAGCGCGGCGACGGGTAGTCGGCTTGCAGCCGCCCGCGCGACCAGAACTCGAGCCGCATGTCGAAACGCTGGTTGTACTCGGCGACTTCTGCCCGCAGGCTTGCCGCATCGTCGAACCAGGACGCGATCACGACGCCGGCAACCGGCGCACAGTCGATGGCGTGGCGCGCGATCCTGGCCCGCATCAGCTTCATGGCGTCGCGACTGAGCCCCATCAACGAGGCTGCGGCAATAGGGCCGACAGCGTGATCGAGCAGGCGGGTCGAGGCGGCAAATCCGGCGGAGACCATGCCGCCATTGCGGCCCGAAGCGCCGGCCCCAACCCGCCGCGCTTCCAGCAGAACCGAGGGCCTGCCGCGTTCGGCCAGCGACAGGGCGGTGCCGAGGCCGGCAAGACCGCCGCCGACGATGGCCGTCTCGGTCTCGACCGTGCCCTCCAGCGCAGGACGTGGTGGAACCTTTGGAGCGTGGGCAAGATAATAGCTATCGTTCATGATCGGCCCGATCCGGTCCGGCGCTTGCTTGCATGCAGGATCATGCTGCTCGAGAGTCCATTCACCTAGTGGGAATAGGGGAGCCATGCCGCAATCGTCGACCTCCAGTCGTCTCAGCCGCAATGCGTTCGCATTCGTGCTCGCCGGTGGCCGCGGCTCCCGTCTGAAGGAGCTGACCGATCGCCGCGCCAAGCCCGCGGTCTACTTTGGCGGCAAGACACGGATCATCGATTTCGCGCTCTCCAACGCGCTCAACTCCGGCATTCGCCGAATGGGTGTCGCAACCCAGTACAAGGCCCACAGCCTGATCCGGCATCTGCAGCACGGCTGGAACTTCCTGCGACCGGAGCGCAAGGAAAGCTTCGACATTCTGCCGGCGAGCCAGCGCGTCTCCGAGACCCAATGGTACGAGGGCACGGCCGACGCGGTGTTTCAGAACATCGACATCCTTCAGGACTACGGCATCGACCATGTCGTGGTTCTGGCGGGTGACCATGTCTACAAGATGGATTACGAGATCATGCTGGCCCAGCATGTGGCCGAGCGGGCCGACGTCACCGTGGGCTGCCTCGAGGTGCCCCGATACGAAGCCACCGCGTTCGGCGTCATGCAGGTCGACGAGCGCGACCGCATCCTCTCCTTCCTGGAAAAGCCGGCCGATCCACCGGGGACGCCGGGGCGCCCGGACCTGGCGCTGGCGAGCATGGGCATCTACGTGTTCGACGCGGCCTTCCTGTACGACCAGCTCAAACGCGATGCGGTCGATCCGCATTCCAGCCACGATTTCGGTTCCGACATCATTCCCTATCTCGTCAAGCACGGCACCGCGGTCGCCCATCGCTTCGCCAAATCCTGCGTGAAGTCGAAAGACGAGTCGGAAGACTATTGGCGTGATGCGGGCACACTCGATGCTTATTTCGAGGCCAACATGGACCTCACCCGGATCATTCCGGCACTCGACCTCTATGATCACAACTGGCCGATCTGGACCTATGCCGAGATCACGCCACCTGCCAAGTTCGTCCACGACGAGAATGGCCGGCGTGGCATGGCGGTGAGCTCCCTCGTTTCCGGCGGCTGCATCATCTCCGGCTCCGGCCTCAGCAACACGTTGCTGTTCACCGGCGTTCACGTGCATTCCTACTCCCAGCTGGACGCCTGCGTGGTCCTGCCGGAGGTCTCGATCGGCCGACACGCCCGGCTCCGCCGGGTGATCATCGATCGCGGCGTGCAGATCCCGGAGGGGCTGGTGGTGGGCGAGGATCCGGAACTCGACGCACGGCGTTTCCGCCGCAGCGAGCAGGGAATCTGCCTGATCACCCAGCCGATGCTGGATCAGCTGGCGATCTGACACGCCGGAGCGCGTCCCGAGGCGCGCATTTCTTTCCGCTCACCAGATCGTGCTTCGCCCCATACGGGGCTTGGCAACAGTTTTGCGGGAGATCGTTCCAGGAGGAAATGCGATGCACGGGGTCGGCGCGTACCTGCTCGTGGGCACTCTTCTGGCCATTGCCCAAGTCGGCTCGTCGAGCCCGCTGCGTGCACAGATGCCGGTCGACCTGGAGCTCGTGCTGGCGGTCGACGTCTCCGGGTCTATGGACCGCGACGAGCAGGCCATCCAGCGACGTGGCTATATCGAGGCCTTCAGCCACCCCGACATCGTGAACGCCGTCCGCTCCGGGCCGTTCGGCCGGATCGCCGTCACCTACGTCGAATGGGCCGGCGCGGGCGCGCAGAGCGTCACCGTGCCTTGGACCTTGATCGAGGATCGCGGCACGGCCGAGGCCTTTGCCACCCGTCTGGCCGAAGCCGCCATTGCCAGGATTCGCGGCACCTCGATCTCGGGCGCGATGCTGTTCACGGCCCCCCTGTTCGCGGCCAACGACTTCCAGGGCCTGCGCCGGGTGATCGACATCTCGGGCGACGGCCCCAACAATGCCGGCGCCCCGGTGATGCCGGCCCGCGAGGCCGTGGTCGACGCCGGGATCGTGATCAACGGGTTGCCGATCGCCATCAAGGCGCCGGGCTACTCCGCCATCGGTGGCAGCGATCTGGTCGCCTACTATCGGGACTGCGTCATCGGCGGCCCCGGCGCCTTCGTGATCCCGGTCACCGAGCCGACCCAGCTCGCCGAGGCGATCCGCCGCAAGCTCGTGCTCGAGATCGCCGGACGGCCGCCCCAGCTCATCCTGGCGGCGCAAACCGCCGATCCGCCGCCAATCGAATGCACTATTGGTGAGCGCCTGCGCCGCATGTGGGAACGCGAGCCTTGAGCCCGAGGCTCAAGGCTCCCGCACGGGTTCGGCCACGATCACCTCGACACCGGCGCCGAGGAGCGCGTCGGCCAGCTTGCCCACCGGCAGGCTGTCAATGAC
>JAPJRA010000106.1 GCA_030824835.1 Geminicoccaceae bacterium
CCTTGTTGAAGCCTACCCTGACGGCCGCATGCTAGACGCGGTCGTGCCCGCCGCACAGCCCGCTGCTGCGTCAGGCGATCAGGAAGGCGAGCAATTCCGCTGCCGTCTCGGCCGGCGCCTCCTCCTGCAGGCCGTGGCCGCAGTCCAGAGCGCGGCCGCTGACATGGGCGGCCTTCTCGCGCCACGTCTGGAGCACGTCGTAGAGCGCGCCTACGGTGCCCTTTGCCCCCCACAGGGCCAGCAGCGGCACCGCCACCTTGCGATCGGCGTCGGCGGCATCATGCTCCAGGTCGATGCTGGCGGCGGCCCGGTAGTCCTCGCAGATGGCATGGCGCGTGGCGGGGTCGCGGTAGCAGCGCAGATATTCCGCGAAGACGGCCGGATCGACGGCACCCGGCGTCTTGATCTGGCCGTCGATGTGGCAACGCAGGAAGAACTCGGGGTCGGCGTCGATCAGGCGCTCGGGCAGGGGGTAGGGCTGGATCAGGAAGAACCACCAGAAATAGCGGGTGGCGAACTCCTTGTTGGTCAGGGCGTACATCGTTGCCGTGGGTGCGATGTCGAGCACGGCCAGGCGCTCGACCGCGGCCGCGTGATCCAATGCCATCCGGTGGGCGACGCGGCCACCGCGGTCGTGACCGACCACGGCGAAGCGCTCGAACCCCAGTGCCGCCATCAACTCGACCTGGTCCTGGGCCATCGTGCGTTTGCTGTAGTTGGCATGACCCTCGCCGCCGGCGGGCTTATCCGAATCGCCGTAGCCGCGCAGGTCGGCCGCGACCACGGTGAAGCGCTCGGCCAGGACCGGCGCTACCTTGTGCCAGGTGGCATGCGTCTGTGGGTGGCCATGCAGCAGGAGGAGCGGCGGGCCACCGCCGCTGACGGCGCAGCGGACGCGCACGGAACTGGTCTGGACGTCGCGGAGCACGAAGTCCGGGATCAGGCTATGGCGGAGGGCGCTCATCGCGCGACCGCGGTCGGATGGTTCAGCCTCATCGTCACCTCGATCGCTACTCGGCGAGCTCGCGCATCACCCTGATCAGGTCGGACTTGCCCTCGAAGCCGATGCCCGGCAGGTCCGGCATGGTGATATGACCGTCCTGCACGCGGACGCCGTCGGGAAAGCCGCCGTAAGGCTGGAACAGGTCCGGGTAGCTCTCGTTGCCGCCGAGCCCCAGACCCGCCGCGATGTTGAGCGACATCTGGTGCCCGCCGTGCGGGATGCATCGGGACGGCGACCAGCCGAACTGCCGCAGCACCTCCAGCGTGCGCAGGTATTCGACCAGCCCATAGGACAGCGCGCAATCGAACTGCAGCCAGTCGCGGTCCGGTCGCATGCCGCCGTAGCGCAGCAGGTTGCGGGCATCCTGGTGCGAGAACAGGTTCTCGCCGGTCGCCATGGGGCCGGGGTAGAACTCCGCCAGCGCCGCCTGCAGCGCATAGTCCAGCGGGTCGCCCGCCTCCTCGTACCAGAACAGCGGATAGTCCCGCAGCATCTTGGCGTAGGCGATGCCGGTCTCCAGGTCGAAGCGCCCGTTGGCATCGACCGCGAGCTGCGCTTGTGAGCCGATCTCCTCCAGCACGGACTCGATGCGACCCCTGTCCTCCTCGATCGAGGCGCCGCCGATCTTCATCTTCACGACGTTGTAGCCGCGGTCGAGATAGCCGCGCATTTCGGCCCGCAGTGCCGAGTTGTCCTTGCCCGGGTAGTAGTAGCCGCCCGCAGCGTAGACGAAGACCTTCGGGTTCGCTTCGCGGCCATGGCGCTCGGCGAGCAGCCGGAACAACGGCTTCCGCTCGATCTTGGCGACCGCATCCCACACCGCCATGTCGAGCGTGCCGACGGCAACGGAACGCTCCCCATGACCACCCGGCTTCTCGTTCCGCATCATCGTCGCCCAGATCTTGGACGGATCGAAATTGTCGCGGGCCTCGTCCAGGAGACTGCCAGGCTCGGCTTCCAGGATACGGTCGCGGAAACGCTCGCGGATCAGGCCACCCTGCCCGTAGCGGCCGTTCGAGTTGAAGCCGTAGCCGACGACCCGCCGCCCATCCCGGACCACGTCGGTCACGACGGCGACGAGGCTCGCGGTCATCTTGCTGAAGTCGATGTAGGCGTTGCGGATCGGGGACGCGATCGGCTGGGTGATCTCACGGACGTCCGTGATGCGCATCTTCCGTCCTCCTGCTGGTCTGACGCTTCGCTCGGCCCATCCGGCCGCGGCGCTGCGGCTCACGCCATAGCGGTGCGGACGTGCAGGACCGCGGGGCCGCTCACACCGCCCGGGCGATCGCTTGGCCAAGCTCCTGGGTCGAGGCCGTGCCACCGAGATCGGGAGTGCGCGGTCCATCGGCGAGCACGGTCTCGATCGCCCGCAGCACGGCGGCGGCGGCGTCCTTGTGGCCTAGATGGTCCAGCATCATGGACCCGGACCAGATCTGGCCTACCGGGTTGGCGATGTTACGGCCGGCGATGTCGGGGGCCGAGCCGTGCACCGGCTCGAACATCGAGGGGTAGTCGCGCTCGGGGTTGAGGTTGGCCGAGGGGGCGATGGCGATGGTGCCGGTGCAGGCCGGGCCGAGGTCGGAGAGGATGTCGCCGAACAGGTTGGAGGCCACCACCACGTCGAACCGGTCCGGATTCTGGACGAAATGCGCGGTCAGGATGTCGATATGGTACTGGTCGGTGCGGATGTCCGGGTAGCGCGTCCTCATGGCGGCGAAGCGCTCGTCCCAGTAGGGCATCACGATGGCCATGCCGTTGGACTTGGTGGCCGAGGTGACGTGGCGCGCCTTGCGGGTGCCGGCGAGGTCGAAGGCGTATTTCATGATCCGGTCGACGCCGCGGCGGGTGAAGACCGTGGTCTGCTGCACGATCTCCTGCTCGGTGCCCTCGAAGCTGCGGCCGCCGATGGACGAGTACTCGCCCTCGTTGTTCTCGCGCACGACGATGAAGTCGATGTCGCCGGGCTTGCGGTCGGCCAGAGGGGACCTGATCCCGGGCATCAGGCGGACCGGGCGGATGTTGGCGTACTGCTCGAAGGCGCGGCGGATCCGGATCAGCAGCCCCCAGAGCGAGACATGGTCGGGGACCAGGGCCGGCATGCCGACCGCGCCCAAAAAGATCGCGGCGTGGTTGCGGATCTGCTCCAGCCCGTCCTCGGGCATCATGCGCCCATGCTCGAGATAGTAGTCGCAGCTCCAGGGCAGCTCGTCCCAATCCAGCGCGAAGCCGAACTTGGCGGCGGCGGCTTCGAGCACGCGCATGCCCTCCGGCACGACCTCCCGGCCGATGCCGTCGCCCGCGATCACGGCGATCTTGTGTCTGGTCATGGTCACCTCCCCTGCAATCGAGTGAGGCATCTATAGCTTCCGCGCGCTCCGTGCATAATGGGTCGCATCGGAAAGCCAGTCTTGACGTTTCATGCATGATCTCCCGGCCCTCGGCGATCTTCGCCTGTTCTGCGTGGTCCTCCGCTGCGGCAGTCTGGCGGCTGCCGCAGCGGAGATCGGCGCTTCGCCCTCGTTCGTCAGCAAGCGGCTGAGCCTGCTCGAGACGGCGCTCGGCTCCAAGCTGCTGCACCGGACCACCCGGCGCCTTGCGGCGACGGACGATGGCCTGACGGTGCTGCGCTGGGCGCAGCGCATCCTGGGCAGCGTCGACGACATGGCCCAGGAGCTCTCGGTCGCCGGCGGTACCCCGCGGGGCTCGCTGCGGGTCAGTGCTAGCCCCGGCTTCGGGCGCCGCCATGTGGCGGCGGCCCTGTCCGAGTTCGCACGGCGCTACCCGGCGGTGGAGGTGCGGCTGGACCTGCTCGATCGGCCGGTCGATCTGGTAGCCGAAGGGATCGACGTCGAGATCCGGATCGGCGGCGAGCACGAGCCGCATCTCTACGCGCGGCTTCTGGCCGGGAACCGGCGCGTGCTGTGCGCGGCGCCCTGCTATCTCGCCGAGCACGGCCGGCCGGGCTCGCCTGCGGAACTGGCGGCGCATCGCTGCCTGGTCACCCGGGAGCCCAACCAGGTGCTCGGCGTCTGGCTGCTGGACGGACCGGACGGGGTGGAAACGGTGCGGCCGCGCGGTTCGCTCACCGCCAACGACGGCGAGATCATTCACCGGTGGGCGCTGGGCGGGCACGGCATCATGCTGCGCTCGCTCTGGGACGTGGCCGAATCGCTCGCCGCCGGGCGGCTTGAGCAGGTGCTGCCGGGCTACGGTCAGGCCGCGGACATCTGGGCGGTCTATCCCACCCGGCTCTCCCGCTCGCCCAAGGTGCAGCTTTTCCTGGACATGCTTGCCCTTCGATTGAGCGGCGGCGCCGGCCCCCTTGCGTGACGGCGCTGGCTATGGTGAGCTTTGTGGAGTGAAATCGCATTTCCCTCCACAAAGGTTGCGGCCATGGAGCCCTTCGACCCCGCCTTCGTCACCCTGTTCGCCGAACTCGGCGAGCGCGTGTCCGATGCCGGCCTCGTCGAGGGGCTGCCGCCCGGCGGCACGTTCGAGCTGCGCACGACCAACGGTCGGGACTACTGGTACCATCGGGCCTACAACCGCGCGACCGGCAAGGACACGGTGCGCTATGTCGGCCCGGCGACGGTCGATCTGACGGCCCGGATCGAGCGCCACAAGGCGCTGAAGCCGGACATCCGCGGCCGGCGCCAGCTGGTCTCGACGCTGCGCCGCGCCGGCTTTCCGACCCCCGACCCGTTCACCGGCGAGGTGCTGGCGGCGCTGGCCAGGGCAGGGGTGTTCCGCCTGCGTGCCTGCCTGGTCGGCACCGTGGCCTATCAGAGCTACTCCGCGCTGCTGGGCGTGCGCCTGCCGTCGGTGGCGATGCGGACCGAGGATCTGGACCTCGCCCAGTTTCACGGCATCGCGGTCGGCATCGGCGAGGCGGCCGAGCCGCTCCTGGAGGCGCTGCGCGAGGTCGATCCCAGCTTCGCCCCGATACCCTCCCTGAAGTCGCCCATGCTCAGCAACGCGCTGCGTAACGCGCGCGGCTACCGGGTCGAGCTGCTGACCCCCCACCAGGGTGCCGACGAGCGCGGCGACGATCTGGTGCCGCTACCGTCGATGCCCGGCCTGGGCGCCCAGCCGCTGCGCTTCCTCGACTACCTGCTCTACGGCGAGATCCCGACCGTGGTCCTGCATGGGCCGGGCATCGCCACCAACGTCCCCGCCCCGGAACGCTACGCCATCCACAAGCTGATCATCGCCACCCGTCGCACGGGCGCCGGCCGCCTAAAGGCTGCCAAGGACGCGGCCCAGGCCGGCAGCCTGATCCAGGCGCTGGTGGAAACCCGACAGGCGGACGTGCTGCGCGACGCCTGGGACGATGCCACGGACCGCGGTCCGCACTGGCGCCAGGCGCTGCAGCGCGGCAGAGGACGCCTGGAGCCGGCGGCAGCCCAACTGCTGGAGACGGTGGTGGGCCCGGCGCCCGCCTGACTGGGGCAGCTCAGTGCACGACGCCGGTCCCGGAATGGCGCAGCTGGTTGAACTGGCCGTAGCTGTCCACGAGGTCGAGCGGCACGGCCCCGCTGCACCTGGTCGTGGCGCTGCCGACCTCCGCCAGCTCGAACTCGATGCCCTGCGGGAGATCGATCCGCACGCGGTGCGGCTCGCCGGAGACCGGGCTGAGGATGGGCCGGCCCGTCGATTCGAGAATGCCGGGAATGACCGCCCGCGCGGTCCGGCCCTCGATGTCACAGTCGAAGTCGATGGCCTTGAACAGCGTCGGATGGACCCGGTCCGACATGGCGTGGAAGACCCACCAGTGCGTCCTCGCCTCCTCGGTCTCGCCGCCCTTCAGCACGGTCTCGAGGGCAGCACGCTGGGCGGCATCAGCGCGCTCGTCGATGATCGCCTGCATCTCGCCCCCGCCCTCGTAGATCGGGCCCGGCCACGCATAGGTCACGGCGCAGACCAGGCCGTCGAGGCAAACCTCGGCGAAGTGCCCCTTGGTGATCCGGAACACCTCGAAGCCCCGGCAATGGCCGCGAGTAGGCTTCGCCTCGAACTGACAGGGGCAACCATACTCGCAGTTGCAGTTCCCAAAGGAAATGCCTTCGATATACCAGTCGATCATGCGATGCCTCCCTTGTCGCAGCAGGAACGAAGCCGCTGCAATCAGACCGCTGCTTCCAGCAGCCGCCAGCTGCCGGCGACCAGCAAAACGACACCTGCCGCCCGCGCCAGCCAATGCCCACCAGGCACGGTCTTCTCCAGCAGCACGTACAATGCCAAGCCGATGATCCAGCGCAAGTCCATGACGCCACCGACGAACAGCAGAGCCATCAAGAACCAGCAGCAGGCGACACAGTAGCCACCATGCTCGATGCCCATGCGCACCGCCCCAGCGACGCCACTGCGCCAATGGCGGGTCAGGAAATGGACCGGAGATCGGCAATGCTCGAGACATGCATGCTTCAGCGGTGTCAGCTGATACAGGCCGGCCGCGAGGAGCAGCGCGCCGCCGACGACGGCGTTTGTGCCGACCAGCATCGGTGACAGCAGGTCGGCGCGCCGCAGGGCCCATTGCAGGACGACGGCGCCCACGCTGAATGCCGCCCAAACGAGCAGGTAACCGGCGGCAAACGCTGCCGTCGGCACGTAGGGGCTGCCGCGCTGCCGCTGCCTGCGGTTGATGGCAGCGAACAGCAGGATCGCTGGTGCGGCGCTGGGCAGCATCATCGCCAGCATCATGATCCACCACATAAAGAACATCAGCAGCACGTAGCCGGCATCCCACCCTGGCGCCGGCATTTGCTCGGTAGCGGCCGTCGGAGCGCCTATGTCAGGCATGGCCATCTCGCTCGTGCCCATGCCGGCACCAGCCAACAGCCAGATCCAAGCCACCAAGCTCACCAGTAAGAGGGCGCCGATGACGATCTGGCGGTCACGTCGCAGCACCGCCTCAAGCATGTTCATGGGCGCCTCACGATGGATTTCTGGACGCGCAGCCTGTTCCGCTAGGGCTCTTGTCCGCACTGGGATTCGTAGTAGCGCCGACCCACGCGTCAATGGTGTCGGCCCTGGGCAAGACTATCGGCGCCCCGCAACCACCGGTGGAGCCGCGAGACAAGCCGCTATGCTGATGGTAAGTCGGCGACACAGGCGATGCCGAGGAAGCGCACATGTCAGGAACGGAGTCGACGTCCGCGGTGACGCTGCCCGGCTACGGCGTTCTCGACGCCGCACGGCAGGAAATGCTGCGGCGTTGCGCTCGCCTCGCCGCAACCGCCATGCGGGTGCCCTTCGCGATCGTGGTGCTGGCCGGTCTGGATCGGTGCTGGACCAACCTTGCCGATGATGCGGCTCTCGCCGATCTGCCTCGGGACGGCGCTTTCCGCAACCACGTGCTGAGCGTGCCCGAGCCGATTTCTGTCGCCGACATGAGGCAGGACCCGCGGTTTACCTCCAGCCCGCTGGTCCGGGATGGGCCCCGGTTAGGCTTCTGCAGCAGTGTGCCGTTGATGACCCTCGGCCACGGCCACATCGGTTCTCTCTGCGTCCTTGATCGGCGGCCACGCCGCATTGTGCCGGGTCCGCTCGCTCCGCTGTGTGACTTTGCCAGCCTGATCGTCGACCGGCTCGAGCTGCATCACGAGGCTGCCGAGCGGCAGGCGGCCGATGCAGCCGCGGTAACGGCGCAGAAGCAGCTTGCGGCCGTGCTTGAAAGTGTGCCGTTCGATCTCTGGCTGTGCGACGCATCGGGCCGCTACGCCTTGCAGAGTGCCGTCGGCAGAAAAAGCTGGGGCGACCATCGGGGCCTGCTGCCGGAGGAGACCGCTGCGCCAGCGGATGTGCGCGCCCGCTGGATGGCTGTGAACGAGCGCGTTCTGGCCGGCGAGACCATTCGGGCAGAGGCCAGCTACACCAGCGGTGGCATGACCAGCGAGGTCGAGGAATTCCTGGCGCCGGTGCATGATGCTGGTGGTGCCATCTGGGGCATGGTCGGCGTCAGTATCGATATCAGCGAGCGGCGGCGTGCCGAAGCACGGCTCGAGGCGAGTGAGGCAAGGCTGCGCACGGCGATCGAAAGCCTGCCGTTCGACTTCTGGATCTGTGACGCGGACGGCCGCTACATCATGAACAACGGCACCTGCCGCGCCCATTGGGGCAGCCATATCGGTCAGCTGCCGGAGGAAAGCGACGTCACGGCGGCGGTGACCGCATTGTGGGCCGAGACCAACCGACGGGTGCTGGGCGGCGAGACGCTTCGCTACGAGACCAGCTATGGGGTCGGAGACGAGCGGCGCGATGTCGAGGCGATCCTGGCGCCGGTCCATAGCGACGGCCGGATCATCGGCCTGGTCGGCGTCAATATCGACATCACCGAGCGCAAGCAGGCCGAGGCACGGATCGCCCATCTGGCGAATCACGACCCGCTCACGGGCCTGCCCAATCGGCGCATGTTTCACGACCGGCTGGGCGATGCTCTCAGCCGCAGCGCCCGCAACGGTGAGCTGGTGGCGTTGCTGCTGCTCGATCTCGATGCCTTCAAGGGTGTGAACGACACGCTGGGGCATGACGCCGGGGACGCGGCGCTGTGTGAGGTCGCCACACGTCTGCGCGCCGGGCGTCGCCGCCACGATATGGTGGCGCGTCTGGGCGGCGACGAATTCGCGGTCCTCCTGGAAGGCCTACGGTGCCGCGCCGATGCGGCGGCCATCGCGACCCAGATCGGTGCCGTGCTGCAGCGGTCGTGCCGGCATGGCGAGCACGAGATCCACCTCCACGGCAGCGTCGGGATCGCGGTGTACCCTGGCGACGCCGCCAATGCCGGCGACCTGCTGAAGCACGCCGACATCGCGCTCTATCGGGCCAAGATCGCCAATCGCGGCGGATGGGAGGCGTTCGACGATGCGATGCGCGTCGATCTGTACCGACGGC
>JAPJRA010000107.1 GCA_030824835.1 Geminicoccaceae bacterium
GCGCTGGCGGTCGATGCGACTCAAGCCGTCGAACGCCGAGCTGACGACGTGCACGCGAAAGTGCGTCTCGCCACCTTCGCGCCAGCCGGCATGCCCGTGATGCTTGGCGGACTCGTCGACAATTTCAAGCAACTTGGGCTGCAGCGCCTGCTTGAGACGCTCACGTAGCTCTTCAGCGACCGACATAGGCGAACTCCGGCAGGGTTGGGGCGTCCGGCTGACTCTCGGACGCCTCAGGAGAGAATTGTTTATAAATCATTAACCACCATAGCGGACAACATACCATTGTGGCGCAGTCATTCACAAGACAGTCGATCAACTCTCCGCACTTCTCCATGTCGCCATACTCAAGGATGGTGCCCCTATAGTAGCAGTCACGGAAAGATCCCTTACACCGACTCGCGTGCTAGTGTTTTTTCGATTACGCATTAACTATTCCTTGAGCAGGCCCCACTAACCTGAGGTAGCGCCTCCGAGGTGAGGCCGGGATTTGTTGGCCGACCATGGTTGACGTGGCGGCCCGCAGGGTCGGGCAGGCCCGGGTGTGCTGCTGCTTGAGGTGGGCAATGGAGAAGGCGATGGCGACTGCAAGCTTGAAGACCAGGGTCGGGCCCGGCCGTTCGCGGGCCCAGGATATTGATCGTTATGTCGGTGCCCGCATGCGCGAGCGGCGGATCATGCTCGGCCTCACCCAGCAACAGATGGCTGAGCTGATAGGTGTCACCTACCAGCAGGCGCACAAGTACGAGAAGGGCATCAACCGCATCGCAGCCGGGAGATTGTTCACGATCGCCCAGGCACTGGGGGTCGATGTCGGCTACTTCTTCGACGGTATGGACACGGAGCGGGCCTTTAAGCCGACGCCACAGCAGCGCATGCTGCTGGAGCTGGCACGTAACTTCATCGGCATGCCGAGCCGCAAGCATCAAGAGGCGATCTGCAATCTCGCCCGTGCTCTTTCCAACCCCGAGCTGTCGACAACGCACGACCTCGACCTCGACACGGAAAACTGACCGTACCATCCGACCGCATCGGGAGCGGCCGAACAGCCCGATCGACGAACGCGCACGGCCACTGCGCAAGGGGGCCGGCGCCGATCCGCCTTCGACAGGCTCGGGGCACGGGTGAGGCCTGCAGCAGGGCTGGCTTGCCAGACGTCGGCAGGCGTGCTGATTTCCGCCGCGCTCCGGGGTCGGAGACGTGCTGTTGGGGAGGCTCGATCAATGAAGCTGCTGCGATATGGCCCAAAGGGCGCCGAAAAGCCGGGCATTCTGGACGCAGATGGGCGCATTCGCTGCCTCGCGGCACTGGTGTCCGATATCGATGCGACAACGCTCACGCCCGCGGGGCTGCAGGGCCTGCGCGACCAGACTTTGGCCGAGCTGCCTGTCGTTGATGGCAACCCCCGCCTCGGCGCCTGCGTCGGCCGGGTCGGGAAGTTCATCTGCATCGGCTTGAACTATGCGGATCACGCCGCCGAGTCCGGACTGCAGGTGCCGCCCGAGCCGGTCATCTTTATGAAGGCGACCAGTGCCGTCACCGGTCCATCCGATGACGTCGAGATCCCGCGCGGCTCGGAGAAGACCGACTGGGAGGTCGAGCTCGGTGTGGTGATCGGCAAGCCGGCCAAGTACGTGACCGAGGCCGAGGCCATGGAGCATGTAGCCGGCTATTGCGTGGTCAACGACGTCTCGGAGCGGGCGTTCCAGGCCGAGCGCAGCGGGCAGTGGACCAAGGGCAAGAGCCACGACACGTTCGGACCGATCGGGCCATGGCTGGTAACCCGCGACGAGGTCCCTGATCCACAGGATCTCGCGATGTGGCTCGAGGTGGACGGGCACCGCTATCAGGATGGCTCGACCCGGACCATGGTCTACAAGGTGCCCTTCCTGATCAGCTATTTGTCTCAATTCATGAGCCTGCAGCCGGGTGACGTGATCTCGACCGGCACGCCCCCCGGCGTTGGCATGGGACAAAAGCCGCCTGTCTTTCTTCGCCCCGGACAGACCATCCGCCTAGGCATCGACGGCCTCGGCGAGCAGACCCAGCGTACCGTGCAGGCGTGAATGGCATGCCGATGGCCGGTTCCGCCGGCCATCGGCCCCCTTCAGTCGCCCTGCCGTTGACGCAGGGCTTCGGCCTCCGGCAGGGCAAAGCCGAAAAGGACCTGGTAGCCCGACGCACCCTGCGCGAGCCCGACAAATCGCTGGGTGAAAGACTCGACCGTTCCGGCCGTGTTGGCGCCGCTGGGTATCGCGACCCGGCCAACGAAGTCCTGGCGGTCGATGACGTCGCCGTTCGGCTGGTTAATGGCGATGAAGTAGGGCAGCTCGAGTGTCGTCCCGCGTACCGACGGTCCGGGCTGGACGACGAGATCGATCTTCATGTCGACGATGAGGTCGTCGCCTTCGTTGCGGCAGGCGCCGTCGACGTTCTCCATGGCTGCATGATAGCCGAAGTCGTTGGAACCGTCCGCGGCTGGACGGTCAAAGCTCTGCAGTCCATTGATGATGCCGACCGTTGGGCATAGCGGCGCCGGTGGCGTGCTGCTGCTGCTACTGCATCCGGCGCCCATTAGGATCACGCCGGCGAGCGTCGCGTTGCGCATGCTCATAGTGCCTGATGCGAGCCGTCACACAGCGGTGCCGTCCCGGTTCGCTTGCAACCACAGAACCAAACCGGCCCGGCATCGGTCGCCACCCACTTGAGCGGTGTCAGGCTCGTGCCCTTGTGCGAACCGTCGCAGAATGGCTGTGCGCCGCTGCGGCCGCAGGCGCACCACCAGTAGGTCTTGCCGCTTTCGACGGTGACCTCGTATGGCGCCTTCTGCGCGATCACCTGCTCGTCCATGCCTGTCCTGCTCCCGACCGGCCGTTTCCGGCTTCCGGCCGGACCGATGTCGGCTGGGGTACTGAGTGGCCACGGATCTGACAAGGGCAAACACACCCCGGTCGGCCGCCGTCCAGAGGACCCTTTGCTGCGACGCTCTGTGCCCCTACACTCGACCCGGTGATTGCGGGGCAGGTATGGCGACGGCAGAATTATCGGGAGCGGGACTGGCGAAGGAACGAACGGTGCGGGCCAACGGCAGGTTGGCGGCGCTGGATCTCGGCACGAACAATTGCCGACTGCTGGTGGCGGAGCCCAGCGAGGCCGGCTTCCATGTCGTCGACAGTTTCTCGCGCATCGTTCGATTGGGCGAAGGACTGGCGGCCACCGGTCGGTTGAGCGACCGCGCCATGCTCCGGACGCTCGCCGCGCTCAAGATCTGCCGCCGGATCATGGATCGTCACCGGGTGACACGGGTACGCTGTGTGGCCACCGAGGCCTGCCGTCGCGCGGAAAACGGCCCGGAGTTCATCAAGCGCGTGCGGCGGAGCACGGGGATCGACCTCGAGCTTCTCGGCAACGACGAGGAAGCACGGCTGGCGATGCTGGGGTGCCTGCCGCTGATCGATCCGGAGGCGGACCAGCTCTTGATGCTCGATATCGGCGGCGGCAGCACCGAGATCATGTGGCTCGACCGGCAGGAGCCACTGAACGGGCGCGAACCCGGGCATACGCTGTCCATGCCGTTAGGTGTGGTGACGCTGTCCGAGAGTTTCGGCGGCCGGACCGATCCCGAGTCCTATTTCGGGATGGTCGCTACAGTGGTCGAGCAGCTGGAAGCGGCGAACCGGCTGCCTGGACCGGCACGCGCCGCTGGCGGGCCGCGCCTGCAGATGCTGGGGACGTCCGGCACGGTGACCACCTTGGCGGCCGTGCATCTTGGCCTGCGGCGCTATGACCGCCGTAGGGTCGATGGCATGTCGCTGTCCTTCTCGGTGATCGAGACTGTTTCGCGTACGTTGCGGGAGCTGGATGACGCAGGCCGCGCCGCTCACCCCTGCATCGGTGTCGACCGTGCCGATTTGGTCGTGGCCGGCTGTGCCATTCTCGATGCGGTGCATCGCTGCTGGCCGGTCGAGCGACTGCAGGTCGCCGATCGGGGCCTGCGCGAAGGCATCTTGAACGAGCTAATGGGACAGACGTTGCGGCAGGTTCTCGTACGCGCCGACGCGTTCGCATGACGGGCTCTCGCTCGCTGACGACCCGGGTCAAGACGGCCCGCGGACGGACGGTCTCCTCCCAGCGGTGGCTGCAGCGTCAACTCAACGACCCCTTCGTGCTGCAGGCCCGACAGCAGGGTTGGCGGGCCAGGTCGGTGTTCAAGCTCGAAGAGCTCGACCGGCGCTTCGCCCTGTTGCGACGCGGTGCGGGGGTGATCGATCTCGGTGCCGCGCCGGGGAGCTGGACACAGTACGCGGTCAAGCGCGGCTGCCGCGTGGTCGGGGTCGACCTCCAGACGATCGAGCCGATTGTCGGGGCGGAACTGCTCGTCGGCGACTTTCTGGACCCTGCCATCCAGGCCGATCTTCGCCAACGACTGGGTGGGCCGGCAGCGACCGTGCTCAGCGACATGGCTGCACCAGCGACGGGCCAGCGCAACGTCGACCGGCTGCGGGCAGAAGGATTGGGCGAGAGCGTGCTCGAGTTCGCGGCCGAATGTCTGGCCCCGGGCGGTGCCTGTGTCCTCAAGCTGGTCAAGGGCAGCGAGTCGAAGCTCCTCCCCCGGGCCACGCAGCGGTTCGCCAGTGCCCGGGTGGTACGCCCCAAGGCGACACGCGCAGATTCGTCCGAGGTGTTTCTCGTGGCCCTCGGCCGCAAGAATCCTGAATCAGACGGAAAGTGACCCCGCTTAGGGGCAGCGGCGGTGGAGCTTGCCGTTGAGCGAGCGGGTTTTGAAAATCAGCTGCACGCCCAACTCCTTGGCGGCAGCACAGTAGCTGTCGAACTTGCGCCTGACGTTGGTGTACTCGATCACGAAGGCGCTCTTGCCCAGCTTGCGGAATGCCAGCAATGGCTCGCAATTGTCGGACGAGAAGCAGGACTCGCTGATGGCGAAGTCGAACTCTCCGGCAAGTTCGGGAATGAGCTCCAGTGTGTTCATCAGCCCGGCCGACAGATCCCGCGCGTGGGCCTCGTCCGCTAACCATCGGTTGAACTTGAGCTGGTCCTTGGCGGTCAGCGGAAAGCCCGTGCGATGCGCGTAGCCGTCGGTATTGTCGAAAGCAACGCCGTCGAATCCCTTGCTCTTGCAGAGATCCAGCCGCCTGCTCAGGATCGGGTGCAGCGCGTCCTGGGCTCTGATATCGAGCCAGCGGTCGGCTTGCCAGCCCGCGGTGCTGCCGACGAGGCGCAGATCATACGCTCCACTGTCGGGGCGCCAGTTCTCCCAGGCGCCCGCGTTCAAAGCGCAGATCGTGCGCACCCCTCGCCCCTTGAGCTCCTGCAACCGTGCGGGCGAAGCCGAGAACAGGTCGAGCAGCATGACCTTGACCGGCCGTACGCCGTTGTAGGGCACCGACAGCTGAGCGTCGAACGCGTCGTCCTGCGCCGGCTGCCAGATGGCAGCCTTTGCCGGCACGCCGAACAGCAGCAGCGCCATCCCGATGGCGGCTGCACTCCGTCGCCAATCTATCCACATGCCCAGTCGCCACCATGCCTGTACGGCGCTACCACCACAACATCTGCAGCCTGTTAACTACGCGATGCAATGCTGCCCGACAAGGACGGGGCCGCCTATTGCCGGCACCTCTCGTGGAGTTGTGGCGAGCGCTCGGCATCACTAGACGGCGCATGCCGACGCGACAGTGACGATCCGCACAAAATACACACTTTGATACGCCGATCGCGTCAGGCCCGGCCGTAGCGATCCTCGAGCCGGACGATATCGTTCTCGTCCAACTTGTCGCCGACCTGAACCTCGATCATCTCGAGCATCACGTCCCCTGGATTCTCGATCCGATGGGCCGTCTCCACTGGAATGAACACCGCCTCGCTTCGCGCCAACTCGAGCACCTCATCTCCACGGACCACCCGGGCCTGGCCACGGACGACCACCCAGTGTTCCTCGCGATGGTGATGCAGCTGCAACGAGAGAATGGCACCCGGCTTCACGGTGAGCCGCTTGACGGCGAAGCCGTCGCCCGTATCCAGCACTTCCCACCGGCCCCAGGGGCGCTCGTCACTGTCGCCGCGTTGGTAGGTGACCACCGCCATGCCCAATTCCCCGTACTGTACGCCACAAGCTTACTCGCGCTTCGGTGTCACAGTGCCTGCGGTGCAGCAAGAGGGAAGTAGATCGCCAGCGCGCTGTCGGCGTCGACGTTACTTTCACAGCACAGCCCCGCCGACGGCAAAGCGCGGCGGGGCTGCTGAGGCGCCTAGAAACGCCAACGGGACCACTGTCCCAACTTTTCGACCGATCGAATCGATCGTGATAACTCTATGGATTTGTCTGATGGATGACCCGGCTACGACGATTGCGCCGGAGCCTCTCTTGGATCATGACCCCTAAAGGGTCAGAACCTGACCAGGTGGTTCCATGTCGTTGCCGACCTTTCCGGCTGGATTCGACCAAACCATAAGAGTAACCACCGATCCGACACTGAATCGGATGTGGTCAGCAGCACTGATCTCACTTGCTGGTTACTCCACGGAACGATCATTGCGCGCTGGATTCCTGTTGTCAACCTGCATCGGCGATTCTTGACCGGACGGACCGCCGGGACGTCGCCGCGTTGCGGCAGAAATGGCAACTTGCCCGACAGCCGCGACCGGCGTATTCCGGTTTCAAGGGTGATCGTCGGCCATGGATAGGAAGCAAGGAGAAAAAAAGTGGCACCAGCTTCACACAAACTGACAAGTCTGACAGAAATTTTTACTTTCTTTCGGACCAACCAGACGCCGATTTATTTCGTAACACCGGCACCCTACAATCTTCTTGGAATAGATCAGTGGGTAGGCAATTTTCAGTATATTACATATTTTGATAGCTTTGACGGCTACCATCCGCGCTGCATTACACCCACCGAGACTGGGTCGCGCGAGTTCAAGTCGATGGAGGACGTCGGCAACTATCTTCTCGGCCATAAGGAGACGGCCGATCTGGTCAAGGCGCAGGGCGGCAAGGGCAAGGCGCTGCTGATCATGTTCGACGAGACCAGCGAGAAACTGGTCGAGGAGTTGGGTCTGGAGATGGCGCTGCCACCGGCCAAGCTGCGCACCCACATCGATTCCAAGATTGTCACCACCAAGCTCGGCAACGATGCCGGGGTGCCCAGCGTCCCCAACGCTCTTGGCCGGGCCTCGAGCTTCGCCGAGCTGCGCGCCTTCGCCGAGGCCAACAATCTCGGTGACCACTTGGTGGTGCAGACGCCCTACGGCGATTCGGGGCGGACCACGTTCTTCGTCCGGACCGAGGCCGATTGGGACAAGTACGCCGATCGCATCGTCGGCGAGGAACTCAAGGTGATGCGGTACGTCAACCACATGCCGGGAACGGTCGAGGGTTGCGCGACCCGCCACGGCACGCTGGTCGGGCCGATCATGACGGACATCACCGGCTTTGCCGAGGTGACGCCCTACAAGGGCGGCTGGTGCGGCAACGACGCCTCGCCCAAGGTGCTCCCGCCCGAGGTCCAGGAGCGGGTGCGCGCCATGGTCCAAAAGCTCGGCGACCGGCTGTGGCAGGAAGGTTATAAGGGAGTCTTCTGCTGCGACTTCCTGATCGACACCGACACGGACGACATCTGGCTGGGTGAGATCAATCCCCGTATCAGCGGCGCCTCGCCGCCGACCAACCTGATCACCATGACCTATGGCGGCTGCCCGCTGTTCCTGTTCCACCTGCTCGAGTACATGGACGTCGACTGGGAGCTCGATCTGGCTGCCGTGCAGGCGCGCTGGGCCGACTACGACACCTGGAGCCAGCTGATCCTCAAGCAGACCGAGGACAAGGTCGAGCTGATCACCGCGGCGCCGACCTCCGGCATCTGGCGGATGAACAATGACGGCAATGTCAGCTTCGTGCGCCGTGCCGTTCAGATCACCAGCGTCGCCGACGAGCAGGAGGCCTTCTATCTGCGGGTCTACGGGGTCGGGCAGTACCGGTATCATGGTGCCGATCTCGGGATCCTGATCACCCGAGGGCGCCTGCAGACCGACGACCGCAAGCTGACCGACCGCGCCAAGCTGTGGAATGCCGGGATCAAGGCCCAGTTCGCCGGCGTGCCGCCGGCACCGGCCGCCCAGGTGATCCCGGTCGAGGCGCAATGGATGAAGATGTTCTGAGGTTGACGCGGCCCGCGGTGCGGCCAGCTACGATTGCATGGCAGGCAGGGGAACGTCGCCGGGCGGTGGGGGTTGATCTCCACCGCGGCCGGTGCCTAATTTCCTCGGCCAACCCTGGCAGGAGTAGTCGATGACACCTTTTGCGATCGCCGGCGTGCAGCTGTTCGTCAGCCACGGCGACAATCTCGAGGCCATGCGCCACCGGCTTCGCCTGCTGAACCACCTCTACCCCTGGGTGCAGATGGTGGTGTTCAGCGAGCTGTGCGTGTTCGGCCCCGGCCTCGCCAGGGCGCAGCGCCTGCCCGGCCCGGCCGAGGAGCAGCTGTGCGCGATGGCGGCCGAGTTCGGGGTGTGGCTGATCCCGGGCTCGCTCTACGAGAACCGTGACGGCCGCATCTACAACACCACCCCGGTCATCGACCCGCAGGGCAACGTCATCGCCCGCTACCGCAAGATGTTCCCCTTCCTGCCGCTCGAGGAGGGGGTGACCCCCGGCAGCGAGTTCTGCGTCTTCGACGTGCCGGAGGCCGGGCGGTTCGCGGTCCTCAACTGCTACGACATCTGGTTCCCCGAGACGATGCGCACGGTGACCGCGATGGGGGCCGAGGTCATCCTGCACCCGGTGATGACCCACACCATCGACCGCGACGTCGACATCAACGTCGCCAAGGCCAGTGCCGCCATCTTCCAGGCCTACAT
>JAPJRA010000108.1:0-1086 GCA_030824835.1 Geminicoccaceae bacterium
CCCAAGAGGTGCTCGAGCTGGCGGGCCGAGCGTATCCGTCCGTCCCTTCGATCGAGAATCAAGGCCAGCAGCGCGGCCAGTCCGAAGGAGCCGACGAAGGCCACGATGGGGAAGAACAGGAACGGTGGGGCCGAGCTGCGGATATCGGCCGAGGCCTCGGAGATCACCTGCACGTCGGGCTGGATGAGCGCCTGGCGTTCCTGAACCAGCTTCTGCTGCGTCAGCAGCTCCTCATAAAGCTTGCGGTTGACATCGGCATCGCGCTTCAGATTGGCCACTTGCCCGATCGCGTGCTGTTCGCCGGCAATACTGTCCTCGGCGTCCTTAATCGAACGGCTCAGCTCGGCCTCCTTGACGTGCAGCAGGTCCAGCCCACGCTGCACGTCGGCCAGGCTGAGCTCGGCCTCGTTGCGGATTTTCTGGCGCAGCGCCGCCTGGTCGGCCCGCAGCGCCTGCACGAGCGGGTGGCGCTCGCCATAGCTGGCCAGCAGTTCTGCCCGCCGTCGCGCCAGCGCAACTTCCTCGAGCTGGAGCGCCTGCGCGGCGCCGGTATCCAGCGCCCGCGCCAGCTCGGTCGGATCCGGATTGTGGCGCAGCTTCTCCAGCAGCTGCACCCGCGCCTCGGTCACCGCGATCTCGCTGCGGACGCCGATCAGCTCCGTGCTGAGGGCGTTGACGCGCTTGCTCAGCATGTCTTCGGCACCGTCGACGGGCAGGTCGTGCTCGGCCCGATACCGCTCGAGACTGGCATCCGTCTGCTCGACTTCCCGACGCAGCTCGGCCAGGCGTGTGCTCAGGTACCCCGCGGCACCGGCGGAGGCGGCCAGCTTGTCGGCCAGCTGCCGGCGGACAAAGGCGCGCGCCGTCTCGTTCACGATCGACGCCGCCAGCGCAGGATCGGTGCCGGTGTAGGACACCGTCAGCGCGTAGCTTTGCCCGGCCTGCTCGACCGAGAGCCCATCGGCCAGGGAGCGGATCAGCTCCTCACGCGTCGGGGGAGGCGCGTCGGCTTTGGGCCGATCGAAGATCTCGGCGGCGATGCCGCCCTTGGTGGTCAAGCCCAGCCCGACCAGTGCGGTCCTGGCC
>JAPJRA010000108.1:1096-1496 GCA_030824835.1 Geminicoccaceae bacterium
GTCCTGGCCAGGGTGATCAGCCGCGTCTTGGCGCTGATCGGATGCGTGAAGGCCGCATCGGCTTGGAGATCGAGCCCGTCGACCACCTCGCCGAGCACGCTTGGCGATTGGATCACCTCGATCTGCGTGGCCAGAACCGGCATGTCGCGGATGAGTTGCCCGGGCGTCGCACCCAGATTGGATAGCGGTGCGTCCTTCGGCACCAGGGCGAGCACGGCCGTTGCCCGGTAACGGTCGGGGGCAAGCGCGCCGTAGGCGGCTGCCATCAGCGTCAGGGGCAAGACGACCAGCGCAATCAGCAGCTTTTGCCGCCAGATGACCCGTAAAATCTCCTCGGGACTCGGAAACTCGTCGAACGCCCCAGCAAGGCTCCCCGCGGCGGGCTGCGCCCGCCGCCGGT
>JAPJRA010000108.1:1506-8868 GCA_030824835.1 Geminicoccaceae bacterium
TCGGCGCTCGGTGTGAGCCATCGGTCGTGGCTCCACTAGGGCGCTGCAGCAGGAACGGGACGATCGGCCGGGCGACCGAAGCGGCGGCGCAGAATCAGCAGCAACACGACCAGCGCCGCGGTTTCCCCGGCGGCAACCGCGAGCACCGTGGTGGTAGCCGTCCCGAACGCCACCGCCAGGACCAAACCCGCAAACACGGTGACCATCGCGACCGCGCTGGCATAGAACGCCTCGCGGAAGATGGGCACGCATTGCGCTTCGAGACTGTAGATCGAGCGGAGCAGGCCAAACAGCGTAGCGATTCCCCAAAGCGGCACCACCGCCTGCAGGCCGTGATAGGCAGGCGGCAAGACGTGCGCGGCAAGAATGGGCCAACAGAACCACAAGGCGATCAGATACAGGAGCGTCGCCACGGCGAAGCCGAGGGCACTGAGATGGGCGTAGCGCACGGCTGCCGCGACACGTTGCTGGGCAAACATGTGGGCCATGGCCGGGCGGGCGATCTTGGCCCAGGCACTCGCCAGCAGACCGATCGGCCGCAAGAGCATCAGTGCGGCTTGGATGATGCCTAGGTCGGCCACACTGAAGAAGGCGCTGACCGCCGCGACATGACCGCGGGTCTGCATCTCGGCGGCGCCGGCCCCCAACAGCGCCCAGCGGCCATGGTCCTGCCAGAGCGCGCGCATGCGGCGGCGAACCCCTCGATCCATACGCAGCGCGAAATCCTTGCGACGCGACAGCAATGTCGGCAGCAAGGCGACCCCAGAAGCCACGGCCAGCGCAGCCAGCACCAGCGCGAGGTCGACCTCGACGTGGAGGACGACGGCGCCTGCAATGATGGCCAGGACGATGCTTGCGTGCACGAAGTCGTTCATCACCGCATGCCCGACCTCAAACACCGCGAAATGATAGGTGCGGACATGCTCGCGGCAGACGTGCAGGGCCACGAACGATCCCGCCAGAAGCGCCACCGTCACGCCCGTCGCCGCGGAGAGCAGGGCAAAGCCGACAGCAGTCGCCAGGCCCGCACCGAGGGCTACCGCCAGCGCGATGGCCCAAGCGGTAGCCAGGACCTCGCTCCTCTCCGCTTCCTCGGTCGCGCGGGCCTGCATCAACGGCAGCTGCGAGCCGGCCAGCGCCTGGTGCAGCGCCAGTCCGGTGAGCGAGATGCTGGTGACGATCGCAAAGACGCCGAACGAAGCAGGCGGCCAGCGGCTGATCAGCCAGAAACTCAGCCCCAGATTTGCGGCACTGACCAGTACCTGATCGACCAGCGACAGCATGAGCGGGCTGCGCAGCCGGTCGAGCTTCACGTCAGCCCCAAATCGCGGTTGTAGCGGTCGATATGGACCTGCGCGGCGAAGCGTGCGGCGACCGCTGCATGGTGTGCGATCAGCCAGGCTCGCATGCGAGCATGTTCGGCCCGAAGTATCTCCAGCGCCGCCACGATGTCGTCGGTCGAGCCGGGATCGACTCCGACGGCACCTTCTATGCCGTCGAGGAAGCCGTCGACGCCGGTCCCACGCGAATAGAGAATCGGCACACCACTGAGTAGGGCCTCCACATACACCATGCCGAAAGTCTCGTTGTGGCTCGGCAGGCACATCGCACCGTACCCGGGCAGCTTGGCCAGCAGCTCCGCCCGCGGCAACGGACCGAGCAGCCGGGCCCGGCCGCGCAGGCCGGCAGCGTCGATCAGTGCCTCGATCTGCCGGATGCTCGCCGGCAGGCCGCGCCCGATGATGTCCAATGTGACACCAGCGTGCCGACAGGCGAGTTGGGCGAACGCGGCGAGCAGCCGGTCGAGGCCCTTCTTCGCAAAGACATCGAGGTGGAGGATGCTCACCAGCCGATCGGCATCCGGGATCTGGTTCGGGGCGAGGCTGGTGCCGTCACAGAAGTTGGGCAGCAGCCTCCCGCGGCTGTGTGGAGCGTCGAGGCGACGCTCGATGACCGGGCGTATCCAGGCCGAGACGTAGTAGAGGCGCTGGCAATGCTGGGCGATGCGCCGAAACAGCGGCAGGTAATGCGGCAGATATTTCAGCGTCAACCGTTCCGAATCGCCACGCACGGAACAGACCAGCGGCACGCCGAGCCGGCGTGACAGGTAGTAGCCGGCAATGCCCTCATAGCACAGCTTGTGCGCATGGATGAGATCCACCGTCATATGTCGCTGGGCCAGCAGACGTCGTACGCGGCGGACGACGATGGCCATCGACAGTTGCAGGAGCAGGCCCTTTGGCAACCCCCAATAGCGCATCGAAACGACGCGACTGTCGCCCGCTCCATCGCCGTCGAGCAAATTCTGGCGCCTGGGATCGGCGGATCGGGTCAACGCCACCACCACGTGGTCGACCGCAGGATTGGCCAGCACGAAATTGCGCACCGCCTGCGTGGTCTCGCGATGGTTGGCGTTCGGATAGTCCGCGGCAAGATGCAAGATCACGGCTTTCGTCCCGCGACGCCGCTGCCGGCCACGCACCTCCCCTACGCCCACCACAACGAACCGTGCAGGAGGTCGGCCATGTGCGCCTCGTAGGATGCCACCAGATCGAGGGATGGACATCGAGCCGAGGAAGGGACAGCCGATCCGCAGGAAGCCCGATCCGTTTGTCGATGACGATGCAATACCCCATCCTCGGCCAGATATGGTCACGCATCGCTGCTTGCCGCATGACCGCCACGTTGCCTCTCGGACCGCCGACATCGTCACGGTCAACGATGGAAAGCACGCTCAAGGCGACAAAAACACGGAGCCGCAATGTGTGCAATGCGGTATCGAGCGCACGGTCACGGCTCAATCGGAAGCCGGCGAGTAATGCCGGTCGTCGGCAGCTCGTGCTGCCAATGTCAAGGCGAAAAGCAGGAATAACCATGGCGGTGCGTAACCGCGCACCAATGACGTCTCGGTACCGTTGTGGAGAAGTGCAAAGATGATCAGCACCCAACTGGCTCGATAGACTGCGGGATCGCTCATGCGGACGCGCGATGCGGCCACGAAGCCCTGAACGACCGCCGCCAGTACCATGAACAAGCCGACCCCCCCGATCGACAGGGCCACATCGAGATAGCCGCTGTGAGCCTGATTGAGCAGATGAATGAATGGCTCATCGGCTTTCAGGTTGGGTGAGATCGGGCCGACGTTCCAAAACGACTGATAGCCGTAGCCGAGCAGCCAGTGGCCCTGCATGGAGTCCAGGGCGAACTGCCAGATCAAGGTTCGGCCCGTGAAGGTGGCGTCGGGGCTGATCAGCGCCAACAGGCTCATGGGAGCGATGCCCAGGCCCCCGATCAGGAAGGTCAGCATCGCCGCGATGATCACCGGCAGGAGAGTGAGATAGATACCGATGCTGAGCTTGGTCAGACGGGCGAGCAGGTGGAGTGCGAGGACCACGGAGGGGATGATCACCACCATGCCCAGCGAGGTCTTGGAGTGGGCGAGCACCACAATGATCAGCCAGCCGCCGAGATAGGCCAAGTTGAGCCGCCGCTGCATGCGCGTCTCCAGGCCCGGCCGGATCGCCCCGCCGATCAGAATGGCGATCGCCGCGACGGCGCCCAGACCGTTCTTGTCATCGAACACGCCGCGAAAATCGCCCTGCCAGTCGAAGGTGCCGGGCAGCGCCACGGCTGCGAGATGGACAACCATGCCGATCGCCATCGACAGGTAAAGCATCATCAAGCACTGCCAGGTCGAACGACTGCCGCCAACGGCGGCGACCACGCAGAACATCACCATTACCTGCAGCACCGCCCGTCGCAGCGAGATCCCCGGCGCGACGGCCCAGGTTGCGCTTATCAGCGCCAGCCCGGCGACGCCGGCGAGCCAGGAGTTGCTGACCAGCACCGTCCTTAGAGCGCGGCGCCAAACGGGGAGAATGGCGATCACCCCCAGACCCGTGGCCAGGAGCCAGAACAGCTGATTGACCAGATTGCTTTCCGAGGTTTCGGCGACCTCGGAGCTGAGCTCCAGATTGATAAAATCGGGCGCCACCAGCACGGGGGTCAAGACGTGGATCGTGTAGAGGACCAGCATCACGGTCAGCAGGTCGGCCACGTGATCGGCGCGCAGCCGCGCGTAGCCGGGCCTCGGCCACGAGCCGGCCTTGTCTCGTCCGACGTGCAGGCTCGTGGCCGGAGAGGTGCGTCGATGGAACATGTCGGCCCCGCTCCCGACCGGTTGGCATCCTGCTCGCGGAGCGGCCGGGAGCCGCACCCCGCCGCGCGGCACTCCAACCGAGCATCGCCGCACCTGTAGCCCAATCACGCTGGCCATGCGATGAACAACGACGGCAGGCGCCGATGACGCGCCTGCAATGGCGTCCCGCGCAAACTGGAGCGTTCAAAATGGCTGCATCACGCCCCCGGACAGCATGGTCGCAAAGCCGATCCGCGGGACTGCAGACCCGACGGCTAGATCAATCGTTGCGGATAGAGGCCTGATGTCGCAGCTGGCGCGTTCAGCGACGAAACCCCAGGTGGTGGTCTTCACTTCCCCTACCGTCCCAGTATGCTGCGTGGCAACACGCATGCACCGCCTGGCCCCAGGACGTGACAATGGTTGATGTGAGCTCGACGTCCAAAGACAATAAGTTCCGCCGGGAGCGCGTCCGCCTGTTAAAGGCGCTCGTTGACCAAGTTCTAAGCGAGCAGAATCATTGTAGCATTATTGACGTCGGTGGGACGAATGGCTTTTGGCACACTTGGCATGATTTCTTCGACTTTAGAAGGGTCTCCATCCTTTGCGTCAACTTCAATCCCGGTCACGCTGATTTTGGCGAGGCCAACCCCGCCGTCGTCATGCGACAAGGGGATGCGCGGGACCTGTCGTTTGCTGCCGATGGCGCGTACGACATCGCCTTTTCCAACTCGGTCATCGAGCATGTCGGCCGTTGGGTGGATATGGAGCGGATGGCGGACGAGGTCCGTCGTGTCGCAGGGCGCTATCTCGTCCAGACACCGTATTTCTGGTTCCCGATAGAGCCGCACGCCCGAACTGCTTTCCTGCACTGGCTGCCGGAGTCGCTCAGATACCGCGTCCTGCTCCACAGGACGTGTGGATTCTGGCGCCGTCAGGACAATGTCCGTGATGCAGTACGAACCATTCAAGACGCCAGCATGCTGGACATCGCCCAAATGGCGAGCCTATTTCCGGACGCGACGATCCATAAGGAACGTTTCATGGGCTTGGTTAAGTCCGTTATCGCGATCAAGGGGCTTACTGCTTGACCGCGCTTTTGGCAATGAATGCAATAGTCTGCCTGTTCTTCGGTAGATTGTCCGCCCATGCCTAATCAACTGTACGTGCAAATGCGGCACGCCTCGCGACGATTCGCGCGCCATCGCCATAGTGCGCATTCACCAATGCAAGCGCCGAACTGACGGCTATCGCCGCGCACAGCCTCGGCCGCTCCCGATCTGGACCTGCCGCATGAACGATGATCCAGGTCACGGCAATGGCTGCCGACATGGCCAGCAACGGACAACCGGCACGGCCGCTGCTACCGCAACGCATCATTTCATGCTTGACGCGCTTCCTACGTGGCCTTTGCGGACATAGGCGATCCTGTCCTAACTCACGTGCCGGAACCCGTACTCTCAACTCCACGCTGCCTAGACTATATTAAAAGTTTATCTAAACCCAAATAACAACAACCAAACAGATAAATGTCGGTATCTCTGCGACGAGGCGCCGCACGCGCGGCATGCCATCTCTGGTCACAACCATAAAGATTAATAGATAAGCTTACCCAAGCTTCAGGTTATACTGCAGCGCAAAGGGGGAAGGAACCACACATGTCCCAGGTTAAAATGAGACCGCTGGGACGCAGTCTGGCAGTGCTGGCCGTGGGAATGATCGCGGGTGTGCTGCTGCTTGCCTCACCGGCAAAGGCCCTCAATGAGTTGCCTTCAGGCTATCTGAAGACCAACAGAAGCAACATCGTCGATGCCAGCGGGCGGGAAATAAGAATTCTGGGGGTCAACTGGTTCGGATTCGAGACCCCCAATATGGTAGTCCACGGACTTTGGGCTCGTCCATTTCGCTTGATGATGGATCAGATATCCTCTTTGGGATTCAATACTATAAGACTGCCGTTTTCGAGCGCAATACTGACCGCCGGACCAGAATCCGTAAGCTCGATCCTATACAGACTTAATCCGGATCTTCAGGGCAAGTCCCCAATGGAGATTCTGGATATGATCATTGCTTACGCGGGCACCAAAGGTCTCAAGATCATACTCGACAACCATTCCCTTCAACCGACCACAAACGGCGAGTCCAACGGGTACTGGTATAGCTCCACCCGCAGCGAGGCCCAGTGGATCGCCGACTGGCAGTCGTTGGCCCGGCGCTATGCGAACAACCCGACGGTGATCGGCGCCGATCTGTACAACGAGCCCACGGGGACCTGGGGCACGGGTGATCAGGATGACTGGGCCAGGGCAGCCAAAGCGGCCGGCGACGCGATTGGCGCCGTCAACAAGCATTGGCTGATCATCGTCGAAGGGCTCAGGTTCTATCGCGATAATTACTACTGGTGGGGTGGTGAGCTCGAGGGCGTCAAGGACTTTCCCATCCAGCTTGCGCGGTCCAACAAGCTCGTCTATTCGACCCACGACTATCCCAGCTCCATTTGGACACAGCCGTGGTTCTCCGACCCGACCTATCCGGCAAATCTTCCCGCCGTTTGGGACAAATATTGGGGCTTCATCGAGGCCCAGAACATCGCTCCGGTAGTGATAGGAGAGTTCGGCTCCCGCCTCGAGACGACCAGCGATCGGCAGTGGGCGGATGCCATGAGCCTCTACCTGGCACAGCGCAAGGTCGACTGGGTCTGGTTCTCCTGGAATGCGAACGGCGAGCCGCGCGGGATATTGTCGGAAGACTGGGAGACGCCCGATCCGACGCGGCTAGCGCATCTCCAGAGCCTGATCAACATGACGCGCCGATAGGCCCGTTGTTCGAGCCTGCCCCGGTGCCGGCGACATGACGGGTGTCGCCGACCGGATCGTCCCTTGGGCCGGGCGTGTGTTGCCGAGCCGCCTGGTGCTGACATTTCACGGCATCGGCACGCCCGGTCGGGCGATCGATGCCGGTGAAGCCCGCTATTGGGTAGATCCCTCCGTCCTGGCCGAGGCAGTGGCCGCCGCCAAGGCAGATCCCGCAACGGCCATCACCTTCGACGACGGCAACGCGTCGGATTACCGGATCGCCTACCCGATGCTTGAGGCGGCCGGCCTCAAGGCCACCTTCTTCGTGCTCGCCGGCCGTCTCGATCAGCCGGGATCGCTCATGCGGCACGAACTCATCGCGATGGCGTCGGGCGGGATGGTCATCGGCAGCCACGGCCACGATCACCT
>JAPJRA010000109.1 GCA_030824835.1 Geminicoccaceae bacterium
GCTTCATGTGTGGTCGGACTCGCTATTCAGCGCCACGGCCCCGCCCGGGCCGCTGGCGGGTCAGGCGGGACCGGTGCTGGTCACCGTCGAGTATGAGATCGAGCCGGCCGAGCTTGCCGGGTTCAAGGCGGCCATCGCCCTGCTCGGCCACGAGCGCCGCCGCGACGGCGCCTTCTTCTGGCAGGTGTTCACCGACGCCGAGAGCCCGCGCCGCCAGGTCGAGACCTTCATGCTGGAGAGCTGGCTCGACCATCTGCGCCAGCACGAGCGCGTCACCGAGGCCGACCGGCAGGTGCAGCAGGCGGTCCACGCCTACCATCGCGGCGGCGCACCGCCGAAGGTGACCCACCTGATCGCCACCACCTGAGACCTGCTTGCCGTCAAGGGTCGGCGATCGGGATGCGCGTCGTCTCCTTGACCTCCTCCATCACCACCAGCGTCTTGGAGTTGCGCACCCCCGGCAGGTGCCGGACCAGCTCCCCCAGGAGGCTGCGGTGCGCGTGCATGTCCGGCACCCGCGCCTTGACCAGATAGTCGAAGTCGCCCGAGACCAGATGGCATTCGAGGATCTGCGGCTGGCGCAGGATCGCGCGCTTGAAGTCGGCGAAGATCTCGGGCGAGGTGTAGGTGAGGCTGAGCTCGATGAAGACGAGCAGGCTGGTGCCGACCGCGCGCGGCTCGATCACCGCGGTGTAGCCGGTGATGATGCCGGCGCGCTCGAGCCGCCGCACGCGCTCGAGGCACGGCGAAGTGGTGAGGCCGACCTTGGGCGCCAGCTCGGTGTAGGACATCCGCCCGTCGGCCTGCAGCTCGCGCAGGATCCGCCGGTCGATCGAATCGAGCTTGAGTTTCATACGTTTAGCCGGTCATGCAGCAAAATTTGCGGCGTATTCGTCAATTCGCCGGCAGTCATGCTGAAGTCTCCCCAACTTCACGAACAATTCCTGGCCGATCCGCATAAAATCAGCATCACTTTCCGGCAGCAAGCGAACGATGCAGGGCCAACCTGCCGCGTCGTGCCCTGGGGCCAGTGGCACGGAAGTTGCGCGGAACCAGCGGGCAAGTTCAGGAAGGTTCGTGCAATGCGTGTGATCGTGCTCGGCAGCGGCGTGATCGGTGTCACCTCCGCCCATTACTTGGCGGAGGCTGGGCACGAGGTCGTGGTGCTCGACCGCCAGGACGGCCCGGCGCTGGAGACCAGCTTCGCCAATGCCGGCGAGATCTCGCCCGGCTACGCCTCGCCGTGGGCGGCGCCCGGCATTCCCTTGAAGGCGCTGAAGTGGCTGTTCATGCGCCACCGGCCCTTGTTCATCTGGCCCAAGCCCGACCCGGACCTGATCCGCTGGGGCCTGCAGATGCTGATGAACTGCACCGCCGCCCGCTACGAGATCAACAAGGGCCGGATGGTGCCGCTGGCCGAGTACAGCCGCGACCGGCTGCGCGAGCTGCGCCAGCAGCACGGCATCGCCTACGACGAGCGCAGCCAGGGCACGCTGCAATTGTTCCGCACGCAGAAGATGCTGGACGGGACCGCCAAGGACATCGCCATCCTGAAGAAGTACGGCGTGCCCTTCGAGCTGCTCGACGTCGACGGCTGCATCCGCGTCGAGCCGGCGCTGGGGCGGGTCCGCGAGAAGCTCGTGGGCGGCCTGCGCCTGCCCGGCGACGAGACCGGCGACTGCTTCAAGTTCACCGGCGCCCTGGCCGCGGTCTGCCGCCAGCAGGGCGTGGAGTTCCGCAACGGCATCCGGATCGACGGCATCCTGACGGAGGCCGGCAAGGTCACCGGCATCGCCACCAACAAGGGCACCGTCACCGGCGACGTCTACGTCATGGCGCTGGGCAGCCACTCGCCGTTGCACTTGCGCAAGATCGGCATCGATCTGCCGGTCTACCCGGTCAAGGGCTACTCGCTGACCATCCCGATCACGGACCCGGCGGGAGCGCCGGAATCGACGGTCATGGACGAGACCCACAAGGTGGCGATCACCCGGTTGGGCGACCGCATCCGCGTCGGTGGCATGGCCGAGCTCGACGGCTACAGCAGCAAGCTGCGCCCGGCCCGCCGCGCCACGCTGGAGCATGTGGTGACCGACCTCTACCCGAACGGCGGTGACGCCAAGCAGGCCAGCTTCTGGTGCGGTCTGCGCCCGATGACGCCAGACGGGCCGCCGGTGATCGGTGCCGAGCGCTACGACAATCTCTACCTCAACACCGGCCATGGCACGCTGGGCTGGACCATGGCCTGCGGCTCGGGCCGCGTGCTGGCCGACCTGATCTCGGGCCGAGAGCCCGAGATCGCCACGGCCGAGCTGTCGTTGGCGCGCTACGGGCGGGCGGCGTGAGATGCGCCCCGCAACGGTCACCATCGACCTCGACGCCCTGCGCCACAATCTTGCCGTGGCACGCCGCCGGGCGCCGGCGGCCAGGCTCGTGGCGGTCGTCAAGGCCGACGCCTATGGCCATGGTGCCGCCCGCCTGCTGCCGGCCCTGAGCGACGCCGACCGGCTGGGCGTCGCCTGCATCGAGGAGGCGCTGGCGCTGCGCGAGGCCGGTGCGACCCAACCCATCCTGCTGCTCGAAGGTATGTTCGAGGCGGACGAGCTCGCCTTGTGCGTGCGCCACGGCTTCGAGGTGGGCGTGCACGAGCCGGGCCAGCTGCGCATGCTGGAGCAGGCCCGCCTGGAGCGGCCCGTGCGCGTGTGGCTCAAGATCGACAGCGGCATGAACCGGCTGGGCTTTCGGCCGGAGCTGCTGCCGTCCGTGCTGGCCCAGCTGCAGGGCTGTGCCGCCGTCGCCGACGAGATCCGGCTGATGACCCATTTCGCCAGCGCCGACGACCCCACCGCACCGTCGACCCGCGCCCAGATCGGCCGCTTTGCCGCGGCGGCGGGCAGGCTCGGCCTGGAGCGCTCGTTCTGCAACTCGGCCGGCGTCCTCGCCTGGCCGGAGGCGCATGCCGAGTGGATCCGCCCCGGCGTCATGCTCTACGGCGTCTCGCCGCTGGCCGGCCGCCATGGCGGCGACGAGGATCTCCGGCCGGTGATGACGCTGGCCACGCGGCTGATCGAGGTCAAGGAGGTGCCGGCCGGGGAGACCGTGGGCTATGCCGGCACCTGGACCGCCGCCGTCCCCAGCCGGATCGGCATCGCCGCCATCGGCTACGGCGACGGCTACCCGCGCCACGTGCCGTCCGGCACGCCCGTCCTGCTGGACGGCAAGCCGGCTTCCCTGGTCGGCCGGGTCTCCATGGACATGCTGGCCATCGACCTCACGGACCACCCCGAGGCGCAGGTCGGCACGGCCGTGACCCTGTGGGGCAGGGGGCTGCCGGTCGAGACCATCGCCGCCCACGCCGACACCATCGCCTACGAGCTGCTCTGCGGCATCGCCGGGCGCGTGCACGTGGCCGTGCAGGACCAGCCGCCCGCCTGAGCGGACGGCGGCCGCCCGGGCCGCCGCATCCCGATTTCCTTCCCGACCGGCCGCCGGTGCCCCGCCCCGGCGCGAGGTCGCTCGTCGTCCGCAATCCAACGAACAGGAGGCCAGGAAATGTCGGAACTCTACCTTGTCGGCGCCGACGGCAGCGAGGGGGGCGAGCGGGCCTTCCGCTTCGCCCTCGCGGCCGCGGTGCGCAACGGCGCGCGGCTGCTCGTGGCGCACGTCATCGACTGGTCGCCCTACACCATGGTGCCGCCCCAGGACCTGGAGGATCAGCATCGGCGCCACGACCAGCAGATCGCCCAGGCGCAGGCGCAGATCCTGGCGCCGCTCGCCGCCGCGGCGAAGGCCCAGGGGGTCGAGGTCGAGCCGCTGGCGCGGCACGGCCATGCCGCGGCCACGCTGATCGGCCTCGCCGGCGAGCGCGGCGCCGCGCAGATCTTCATCGGCCGGCACGGCCATTCGCGCCTGCATGCGGTTCTGTTCGGCAGCGTGCCCATGGCGCTGGCGCACCAGGCCGGCGTGCCCGTCACCATCGTCCCCTGACCGGGCACCGGCCCGGTCCCACCAACCACCAGCACCAATCAGGGTCAAAATCATGCTGCGTTCGCTGCTGGCGGGCCTCGCGCTCGCCCTTGCCCCCATGGCCGCCATGGCCCAGGAGGCCACGCCGCCGCCGGGCCTCGATGAACGGATCAACGCCCTCGTCGGCCCCATCGCCGATGCGCTCTCCAGCGTCATCTTCGTCTCGGTCCCGGTCGCCGGGGCGCAGCTGCCGCTGATCGTGGTCTGGCTGATCGCCGCCGCGCTGTTCTTCACCGTCTATCTGGGCTTCATCAACATCCGCGGCTTCGGTCACGCCGTGCGGCTCGCCAAGGGCGACTACTCGGACCCCAACGACGCCGGTGAGGTCAGCCACTTCCAGGCGCTGGCCACCGCCCTTTCCGGCACGGTCGGGCTCGGCAACATCGCCGGTGTCGCCGTCGCGATCTCGCTGGGCGGCCCCGGCGCCACCTTCTGGATGATCCTGGCCGGGCTGATCGGCATGTCGTCCAAGTTCGCCGAGTGCACGCTGGCGGTGAAGTACCGCAACGAGTACGCGGACGGCACGGTCTCCGGCGGCCCGATGTACTACCTCAAGAAGGGCCTGGCCGAGCGCGGCCATGCCGGTCTCGGCCGCGTGCTGGGCGCCGCCTTCGCGATCTGCTGCGTGTTCGGCTCGTTCGGCGCCGGCAACATGTTCCAGGCCAACCAGAGCTACCTGCAGTTCCTCAACATCACCGGTGGCGAGGCCAGCTGGCTTGCTGGCAAGGGCTGGCTGTTCGGGCTGATCATGGCGGCCCTGGTGGGCGTCGTGATCATCGGCGGCATCAAGTCGATCGCCCGGGTCACCGACAAGCTCGTCCCCGGCATGGCCCTGCTCTACGTCTCGGCCGCGCTCGTGGTCATCGTCGCCCATGTCGGCCAGGTCCCGGCCGCGTTCGGCGCCATCATCCACGGTGCCTTCTCGCCCGAGGGCATCGCCGGGGGCTTCGTCGGCGTGCTGATCCAGGGCTTCCGGCGGGCCACCTTCTCCAACGAGGCCGGCGTCGGCTCGGCGCCGATCGCCCACTCGGCGGTGCGCACCAAGACCCCGGTCACCGAAGGCTTCGTCTCGCTGCTCGAGCCCTTCATCGACACCGTCGTCATCTGCACCATGACGGCGCTGGTCGTCATCATCACCGGCGCCTACCGGCAGGAGGGCCTGGCCTGGCCGGGGTCGCGATCACCGACCAGGCCTTCGGCACCGTCTTCCCCTGGTTCTCCTACGTGCTGACCCTGGCGGTGTTCCTGTTCGCCTACTCCACCCAGATCTCCTGGTCCTATTACGGCCTCAAGGCCTGGACCTACCTGTTCGGCGAGGGCCTGGCCAAGGAGCTGACCTACAAGGCGATCTTCTGCTGCTTCATCGTGCTCGGCGCCTCGTTGCAGCTGGGGGCCATCATCGACTTCTCCGACGCGATGTTCTTCAGCATGGCGCTGATCAACATCGTCGGGCTCTACATCCTGGCCCCGGTGGTGAAGCGCGAGTACGCCACCTACTGGGCCAGGCTGAAGCGCGGCGAGATCCGCCCCTACGTGGCGCGGCACGCTGCCCGCGCCTGAGCGGAGCCGGGGCGGGGGCGGGCGCGGGCCCGTCCCCGTCGCTTCGTGGACGACCGTCTCGTGCTATGCTCGGCCTCCAGCTTCACGGAGGCCGAACCCATGTCCGATCTCTACCTCGTGGGCGTCGACGGCAGCGACGGCAGCAGGCGCGCCGTCCAGTTCGCCGCCGAGTGCGCGCAGCGCAGCGGCGCCCGCCTGCTCGTCGCCCATGTCATCACCAACCTGCCCGGCAGCGCCCTGGTCCCCCAGGCGCCCGAGCTGAAGGTGGGCCTGCAGGAGGCCGACCTCGAGCAGGCCACCGCCCGCATGCTCGAGCCGCTCGCCGCCGAGGCCCGCGGCCTGGGCTGCCACGCGGTCGAGGTCCAGGCCCTGCACGGCCACCCCGCCTCGACCCTGGCCGAGCTCGCCGCCGACCGAGAGGCCCGCCAGATCTTCATCGGCCGCCACGGCCACAGCCGCGTGCACGAGGTGCTGTTCGGGAGTGTGCTCTTGAGTTTGGCGCACAAGGCGGGGGTGCCGGTGACGCTGGTGCCGTGAGGGGCACGGCGACGAGCGACGTCTACCGACCGCTCGCCTCCATGCCGCTCCGCTCGCCGGAACGGGACCGCTACTTCGTGGTCACCACGCCCGCAACGATACCATTGCGCTTGGAGTCGGTGCCGACGATGCAATAATCATAACGACTCGCGATGCCGGGGCCAAAATAAGGCGACGACGCGCAGTCCACTTTCTGCAGGGTCGTCGGAAAGCCGCCACCCAAGCCGTCCGGTTCGTTGCAGACAATCAGATCGATGCCCTGCACCTTGTCGAGCGCGCCGCCGGTCTTTCCCACGAGCTGGATCTTCGGCAGGAAACCCTGGCTGGTGGCGGCATGGCATTCGCCGTAGAGGCCGTAAGGATCGCCGGGGCCATTGGCGGCGACCACGCCCAGCGTGACGTCGTGGCCACTGCCGTCGTTCTTGGACCGCAGGCAGTAGGCGTAAGGCGACGGACCCGCCGCGCACTTCACCTTGCCGACACCGGTCGCACCACTGGCGGGCCGGCAGGCTATCGTCACGATGCCGTTGATCAGCCGCGGATCCTGGCCAGCCCGGATGAGCAGGTCGACCCTGGTCGGGCCGCCCGCGCACGCCTGCGCATAGACGGAGGTGGTCGGGTTGCGCTTGAGCACCCCGAACAGAACGGCATTGCCCAGGCCGTCATTGCCGTTCTCGACGCAGCTCGCGTAGGGGCTGCCGCTCGGGCAGGCGACCCGCTTGCTGCCATCCGTGCCGAAGGAGCCGTAGGGCTCGCAGCGGAGCACCGTGACGGCCAGCACGTCCTGAAGTGTCTCGCCTGCGTAATAGAGATGAGTGAGCTTGCTGCTGAGGCCGGAATATCCCGCTAGGCAGCCACCATAGAGCGCTGTTGGCGCCGGCACCTTATTCCAGTCGGTCGGCAGGGCGGCCCGCCATGCAAAGACTGGCGAGCTGGACAGCAGGGCCAGCACGGCCGTTGCGCTGGTCAACGTTCTCGATAGATTGGCCCATGGCAGAGAAGACATTGATTGGTCCCCTTTTATTTGCAGTAGCCTAACATGGCGTGCCCAATTGACCGGGCATTGATCTAGATCAACTGTTAAGCCGATTGGGCAGTTCATGAGGTCACCTGCAAGAGGATTACTTTTGGTTCACCTGACTTTCCCCGGTCGAAGGCCGAGCGGTGGAAACGGCGCCGGCCGCTCGAGCCCGCGAGCGGTGTCGGCAGGTGCCCGAGATCCGCAGACCTCCTTCGGCCCGCCTGCTGCACTCCCCGCATGCCCGATCTCTTCGCCGGCCTCGACCCCGAGCCGCAGCCGTCGCCCGGCCGCAGCGATGCCCACCGGTTGCGGCCAAAGGTGCTGGTCGGGCAGGGGCAGCTCCTGCGCCCCGAGGCGCCGCTGGAGCGGGGGCGGCTCGCGTCCATGATCCTGTGGGGGCAGCCCGACTCAGCACAGGAAGCATGCAGCCGGACCCAATAAGCGGGGAACTGGGGGCTTCATGCTCCTCACGATAGAGGATGCTGCTCGCCGGGACACTCGGTCGCCCAAGCGATGGCAAGCGCCGCGAATCCTCCGTGGCTACCAATGCCGCTCGTCGTGTTCTGGCTGCCCCGTTATTGACCATGTTCCCCGGAACATCATATTGGTGTTCGATGCGGGTGGTGCTGGATACCGACGTGGTGGTCGCGGGTCTGCGCAGCCGTCAGGGCGCGTCCCGGGCTTGGCTGCGTGCGGTGCTGTTACGCGAGGTGGAGCTCGTGCTCTCGGTCCCTCTGGTGCTGCAGTACGAGGCAGTGCTGATGCGGCCGGGCACGCTCGCCGCCATCGCCGGCTCGGCGGAGCGGGTCGGGCGGTTGCTGGACGAGCTGTGCGCGGTGGCGCGGCCGTGCGAGATCTCGTTCCTGTGGCGACCCATGCTACGCGACCCGGACGACGAGATGGTGTTGGAAGCCGCCGTGCAGGGTGGCGCCGACGAAGTCGCGCACGTTGAACGTCAGCAGACGGTCGGCGCCGAGCGGTTGGGCATGGCTGTCGAGCGGCCGGGGACGGCATGGCGGGCATGGCAGGAGAGCCGAGAATGACCCAGGCAAACTATTCGTTGCGACTGCAGACTGGCCTCAAGGCGGAGGCGGAGCGGGTCGCGAGGTCGGAAGGGACGACGCTGAACCAGTTCATCAACGTGGCGGTAGCCGAGAAGCTCTCGGCCCTGCGCACGGCCGACTATTTTCGCGAGCGGGCGGCGCGGGCACGGCCTGAGGAGGTCGACGCGCTGCTGGCGAGCTTCGGCGACGACGCCCCGCCGCGGGAGGGGGACGAGGTGGCCTGAGCGACGACAGCGGCAGGCGGCGCAGACCGCGCTCTCTCACCCTGCTACACTCCCCCGCATGCCCGATCTCTTCGCCGCCCTCGAACCTGAGCCCCAGCCTTCCCCCGGCCGCGGCGATGCCGACCGCCCGCTGGCCGACCGGCTGCGGCCCAAGGCTCTGGCCGATCTCGTGGGTCAGGAGCAGCTCCTGCGGCCCGAGGCGCCGCTGGCGCGGATGTTGGAGCGGGGGCGGCTCGCGTCGCTGATCCTGTGGGGGCCGCCGGGGTGCGGGAAGACGACGCTGGCGCGGCTGCTGGCGAAGGCGGTGGGCGAGCCGCTGATGGCGCTGTCGGCGGTGATGGCCGGCGTCGCCGATCTGCGGAAGAGCTTCGAGGAGGCGAAGAAGCAGCGGGCGCGCGGGCGGCGACCGATCCTGTTCATCGACGA
>JAPJRA010000110.1 GCA_030824835.1 Geminicoccaceae bacterium
GATCGAACGCCTCGCGCTTGTACTCGTTCAGCGGATCGCGCTGCGCATAGCCACGCAGATGGATGCCCTGCCGCAGGTGGTCCAGATGCAGCAGATGCTCCTTCCAGAGATGGTCGAGGATCTGCAGCAGCAGGCTCTTCTCGGCCATCCTGACCAGGGGTTCGCCATACTGCACGATCTTGGCGGCCAGCAGCTCATCGCTGGCCTGCAGCAGTCGTTCGCGGATTTCCTGGTCGGCGATCCCTTCCTCCTTCGCCCAGTCGGCGAAGGGCAGGTCCAGGGCCAACGAACGCTTGACGTCGGCATGAAGATGCTCGACGTCCCATTGCTCGGGATACGCCTTCTCGGGAATATGCTTGGCCACCAAGTCCTCGGCGACCTGATGGCGCATGTCGCGCACCGTGTCCGAGACATCCTCGGCGACCATCAGCTCGCGACGCTGCTCATAGACGACCTTGCGCTGGTCGTTCATCACGTCATCGTACTTGAGCAGTTGCTTGCGGACCTCGAAGTTGTAGGCTTCGACCTTCTGCTGCGCCTTCTCCAGCGCCTTGTTGATCCAGGGGTGGATGATGGCCTCGCCTTCCTTGAGCCCGAGGCGCTTCAACATCCCATCCATTCGCTCGGAACCGAACCGGCGCATTAGATCGTCTTCGAGGCTCAAGAAGAACTTGGAGCGACCGGGGTCGCCCTGGCGGCCGGAGCGCCCGCGCAGCTGGTTGTCGATGCGCCGGCTCTCATGCCGCTCGGTACCGATGATGAACAGCCCGCCCGCATCCTTGACCCGCTGGCGCTCGGCCTCGACCTCGGCGCGGATGGCGTCGGCCGAAGTACCTTCGCGCTGCTCGGCGGGAAGCTCATGCGCGATGCGCATCTCGGCGTTGCCACCGAGCTGAATATCCGTACCACGCCCAGCCATGTTGGTGGCGATGGTCACCGCCCCCATCCGCCCGGCCTGCGCGATGATGTGCGCTTCCTGCTCGTGATAGCGGGCGTTCAACACCTGATGCCGGACACCTTTGGCCTTCAGCAGGCTGGAGAGCAGCTCGGACTTCTCGATCGAGACCGTTCCCACCAGCACGGGCTGCGCTTTCTTGTGCGCAATCTCGACCTCCGCGATGATGGCTTCGTTTTTCTCCCGGGCGGTGCGGTAGACCTCGTCGTCATCGTCCTTGCGGACCATGGCGCGATGGGTCGGGATCTCGATCACGCCCAGACGGTAGATCTCGCCAAACTCGGCGGCCTCGGTCAGCGCCGTGCCGGTCATGCCGGCCAGCTTCTTGTAGAGGCGAAAGTAGTTTTGGAAGGTGATCGAGGCCAGGGTCTGGTTCTCGGCTTGGATCGTCACCCCTTCCTTGGCTTCGAGCGCCTGATGCAGCCCGTCCGAGTAGCGCCGGCCTTCCATCATGCGGCCGGTGAACTCGTCGATGATGATGACCTTATTGTCCTTGACGATGTAGTCGACGTCGCGGCTGAAGGCCTTGTGGGCACGTAGCGCCTGTTGCGCGTGATGGACGAGGCTGACGTTCTCGATGTCGTACAGGTCGGGTGCCTTGAGCAGGCCGGCCGTGCCCAACAGAGCCTGGATGTGCTCCTGACCGCGCTCGGTCAGCGAAACGCTGCGTTGCTTCTCGTCCTTCTCCCAGTCCTCGGGGGCCAGCTCGCGAATGAGCCGCTCGACCGCACGATAGAGCTCGGAACTATCGTCGCTCGGGCCACTGATGATCAGCGGCGTACGAGCCTCGTCGATCAGGATCGAATCCACCTCGTCGACGATGGCATAGTGGTGCCCGCGCTGGACCATGGCGTCCAGCGAATGGCGCATGTTGTCGCGCAGATAATCGAAGCCGAACTCGTTGTTGGTGCCGTAGGTGATGTCGGCGGCATAGGCGGCACGACGGGCGGCATCATCGAGGCCGGGAACGATCACGCCGACGGACATGCCCAGCCGCTCGTAGATCGCCCCCATCCATCCGGCGTCTCGGCGAGCCAGATAGTCGTTCACGGTGACGACATGAACGCCTTCGCCGCCGAGCGCATTGAGGTAGGTCGCAAGGGTGGCAACCAGCGTCTTGCCTTCGCCGGTCCGCATCTCGGCAATGCCACCCCGGTGCAGCACGAGACCGCCGATTAGCTGCACGTCGAAATGGCGCTGCTTCAAGGTCCGCTTGGCGGCCTCCCGCACGGCCGCGAACGCCTCCACCTGCAACTCGTCGAGGGTCGTGCCCTGCTTCAGCCGATGGCGGAACTCGTCGGTCTTTGCCCGCAAAGCCTCATCGGACAGGCCGGCCACGGAGGATTCCAGCGCATTGATCGCATCGACCGTCTTGCGCATGGACTTGACCAAGCGATCGTTCGCCGAGCCGAACAACCGCCGAGCAACGGCGCCGAGCATGGGTTAGAGATCCTTCTACGGGGCGCGGGCAGGCGCGAGCGCGCGGACTTTTGCGACGTCGGCTGAGATAGGCGCTGGGGCAGGGACTGTCAATTCGACCACCCGGGCCGAAGTGGTCTGCCATCCTTCTTAGATGGTCATCGCCGCGATGACCGCAACCTGCGTCGGCGCCTGCCTCCAGCGGATGTCCGGGCGCGCTTGCCGTACCGCGCCGTGGGTGCTATCCGCCGCCCTTGGCCACCATCCGCGCCCAAGGGCGCCGCCCACCCGGATTAAGCATGCACGACGACGTCATCCGGACCGACATGGTCATCATCGGCGCCGGCCCGTGCGGGCTGTTCGCAGTGTTCGAGGCGGGGCTGCTTGGCATGAAGTGCCATCTGGTCGACAATCTCGACAAAATCGGCGGGCAATGCGCCGAACTTTACCCCGAGAAGCCGATCTACGATATCCCGGCAGTGCCGCGCTGCACCGGCCAGGAGCTGACCGACCTGCTGATGGAGCAGGCGCGACCGTTCGAGCCGCAGTTCCACCTGAAGCAGCAGGCATCGTTGCTGCGTCGGCTCGACGATGGGCGCTGGCGGCTGGAGACGGATGCCGGCACCGTCCTGGAAGCACCGGTGGTCGTGATCGCCGCCGGTGCCGGCAGTTTCGTGCCGCGTCGGCTGCCACTGCCTGGGGCCGAGGGTTTCGAGGGTTCCTCGCTGTTCTATGCTGTGCGCAAGATGGAGCAGTTCCGCGGACGCCGGGTGCTCGTCGCCGGGGGCGGCGATTCCGCGTTGGATTGGGTGCTCAATCTGGAGCCGCTGGCCGCCAGCATGGCCCTGGTGCATCGACGAGACGACTTCCGAGCGGCTCCTGACTCGGTCGAGAAGATGCGCCATCTCGCTGCGGCGGGTCGGGTAGAATTGCTGATCGGGCAGATCACCGGCTTGATCGGGGAGGCAGGCAGCCTAAGTGCGGTCAGCGTCAAGGGCAATGACGGTCAAGAAAGGCAGTTCGCCTGCGACATGCTCTTGGCGTTCTACGGCTTGAAGATGGAGCTTGGCCCGATCGCGGATTGGGGACTTAATCTGGATCGCGACCTGATCGCCGTTGAGACGGAGGCGTTCGAGACCAACCAGCCGGGAATTTTCGCCATCGGTGACATCATCACCTATCCCGGCAAGCTGAAGCTGATTCTTTCGGGCTTTCACGAGGCAGCATTGATGTGCCAGAAGGCCTTCAAATACTGTTTCCCCGAGAAGAAGCTAATCTTCCGCTACACGACTTCGAGCACGGATCTGCAAAAGAAGCTTGGTGTTGCCTGATATGCCCAAACTGTTGGTCACCGATCGCGAAGGTAAGCCGCACGAGCTCGACGGGACCGTCGGTTGGTCGGTGATGGAAATCATCCGCGAGAACAACCTTCCGATCGAGGCTGCCTGCGGGGGGTGCTGTGCGTGCGCCACGTGCCACGTCTATGTCGACGAGGCGTGGCTCGATCGTCTGGAAAAGCCGAACCAGGACGAGAACATGATGCTCGACGAAGCCTTCGAGGTCCGCGACAACTCGCGCTTGTCCTGCCAGGTGAAATATACCGAGGCCCTGGACGGGCTGACGGTGACGTTGGCGCCGGAATTCTAGAGCACGGGTCCTTCGTCCGAGCCGTTTGCCAAGCGCAGCGCGCACGCTTCGTCGATTTCAGCTTGGCTGCGCTTGAGCTTGTCGCCGGCGATGCGCCTGAGCCGCCGCTGGTCCGCCTCCTCCATCGTCCTGTAGCTCTGCAGCCGCTCCCGCAGCGCCGTCTGTGCGAGGTCTCGGGCCGCCACCATGGAGCACATGTCTTGGTGGAGGCTGTGCTGGCGCTCGAGCTGCCCGGCGGCGTAGCCGGCCAGATGCCGCGGACCGCCCGGCAGTGCCCACGCCATCACATGCTGTGTCGCCAAGTCCCGGCCGAGAGCGGCTAGCTCATCCTGCCTCGCCATGAGCGCTGTCTCGAGTGTCTGCAGCACGATGCGCTGTTCATCCAACGCATGTTTCTCAAGCCGCGCCAGCAGCTCGGTCGCGCGTCTCATCGCCTCTCAAGGCCCCGCCGCAACATCGGTTAGAGCCTCCGCCAGCGCGGCAAACGCCTGTTCACCCATGCTGCGCTCGCCGGGGTCCTGCTGGAGGATGCGCTCCAGCGCCGGCTGAACGGCGATCGCCCGATCGAGCTCGGCATTCGCACCGCGGCGGTAGGCGCCAAGGCGGATCAATTCGGCCATATCGGCATGCAGCCGCATCAGGCGCCGTGCCTCACGGACGAGCTCGAACTCATGCGGTGCATAGCAGCCCGGTGCCGTTCGCGACAGGCTTCGGAACGGGTCAACCGCCGGGAAGCGCCCGCCTTCGGCGATGGCCCGGTCGAGCACGACATGGCCGTCGAGGATGCCGCGTACGGTGTCGCTGATCGGCTCGTTGGTGTCGTCGCCCTCGACAAGAACGCTGAATAGGCCGGTGATGCTGCCCATACCGGCACCGGGGCCCGCCCGCTCGAGGAGGCGGGGCAGTTCCGCGAAGACGCCGGGCGGATAACCTCGGCTCGTGGGCACCTCGCCGGCGGCGAGATAGATCTCCCGCAGGGCCATGGCGAAGCGGGTCACGCTGTCCATCAGGCAGAGGACCTTGAGGCCCTGGTCGCGCAGATACTCGGCGACCGTCAGCGTCAGGTAAGCGGCGCGCCGGCGGAGCATCGCCGGCTGGTCGGAGGTGGCGACAACGACGATGCTGCGGGCGCGGCCGCTCTCGCCGAGGGTAGCCTCGAGGAAATCGTGCAACTCCCGGCCGCGCTCGCCGACCAGGCCGATGACCATGACATCGGCGGTGCTGCCAGCGACGATCATCGACAGCAATGTCGATTTGCCAACACCGGAACCGGCGAAGATGCCCATGCGCTGGCCTTCGCAGCAAGGGGCGAAGAGGTCAAGGGCCCGAACTCCCAGCGACTGTCGCGGGCCGAGGCCCCGGCGCGTTTCGGCCGCGACGGGGCGGGCCTGTATTGCGTACGGTCGGGTGCCGCTCGGCAGCGGAGCGCCACCGTCGATGGCGTTGCCCATGGCGTCGAGCACCCGGCCGCGCCAGGCGAGGCTCGGCCGGACCACGGCGAGGTCCGGCTCCAGTCTCACCCGGGCACCATGGCTGATTCCGCGGGGCTCGCCATAGGTGACCAGCTGCACCGCCGCTTCGCTGAACCCCACGATCTCAGCCGCGATGGCGGTCCGATCATCGAACAGTGGCGATGTTGGGTTCGCACCACTCTCGATCAGGCAGATCTCGCCCACCCCAGCTCGTCCGGGAAGGCCAACGGCCGATATGAGGCCGCCACTGCAACGGGAGACGAACCCGCCAGCATGGAACTTCGGGATCGCGTTCAGCGCCGCGATCATGCCCGCCACGTCAGCTTGCGAAGGCATGGCCAGAAAACTCACCTTGAGAGCCAGATGTGGTCGGCATGTTTGCTCGTGAAAGGAGTGTTTGTCATACATACACAATTTTTGATTGCATAAGAAAGGCAACCTATGGTTGTATAAGGTCGTTGCGGCGCTAGTGAGCCTCGACGGGGACCATGAGACATCACGCGGCTTAACGCCGGCTTAAGGGTACCCTGCTTAGAGTTTCATCGAGCCTAAGGGCAGGTTGGAGCGGAATGATGCGTGCACTGATGATCGAGGACGATCCGGTTTCGGCCCGGCTGATCGAGCATGCGCTCAAGGGCGAGAACATGGTCTGTGAGCCGGCGACCAACGGCGAGGACGGCTTGGAACTCGCCAAGCTCTATGATTTCGACATCATCGTCCTTGACCTGCGGCTGCCCGACATCGATGGCTACGAGGTGGTCCGCCGGCTGCGCGCCGGCCGGGTCCAGACGCCGGTGTTGATCCTGTCGGGTCGCTCCGATGCGACCGACAAGGTGCGCGGATTGGTGGGCGGCGCCGACGACTATTTGACCAAGCCGTTCAACAAAGCCGAGCTGATCGCCCGGATTCAGGCGATCGTCCGACGCTCGAAGGGCCATGCCGAATCGATCATTCGCACGGGCAAGCTGACCGTGAACATGGATGCGCGCTCGGTCGAGGCCGACGGCCGACGGCTGCACGTGACCGGCAAGGAATACAGCATCCTGGAGCTGCTCTCCCTGCGCAAAGGCATCACGCTCACCAAGGAGATGTTTCTCGACCATCTCTATGGCGGCATGGACGAGCCGGAATTGAAGATCATTGATGTGTTCATTTGCAAGCTGCGCAAGAAGCTCGCCGAGGCCACGGGCGGCGAGCATTACATCGAGACTGTCTGGGGGCGCGGCTACGTGCTCAAGGATCCCGAACGCGTGACAACCTCCGTCCAGCATGCCGCAGTCGCCTGAACGAGGCCGAGTGTGACCGGTGCGATGGCTTCGCCGCGTCACACGCCTGTGAGCGCTCGCCGAGCGGGCTTGTTCCGGAAGTGGCCGCCGGCCAGGGCGGTTGCGGCGGATGAGGACCCGTGCGACTGTTGGTGCCGTGGGACAGGACCGGTCTTCCAGGAAGCGATATCAGAGTGGGTACGCGTCGGCGCACGTTGGGCTTGGCCGGAGCCGGTGTGCTCCTGTTCGGGGCACGCGTCGGCGCCGTCGAGGACGTCGTCGGGCGAGTGGTCAGCAGTACCGGTACGGTGGCTGCGGTACGTGGTGCGAGCATTGTGGCTCTGGCGCCGGGCGATGCAGTCTACCCGCGCGACATCGTGCGCACGGGTCTCGATTCGCGGCTGCTGATCATCGGCAGCGACGGCCTGCGTATGGTGATCGGCGCCAATACCGAGCTTGCCGTCCACAGCTATCTTGTCCACGGGCCTGCTGGTGGCATCGAGGTCGTTCTCGGGCTGCTGCAGGGCATCACCCGCCTGATTGGCGGGCAGACCGCTCGCCCCCGCTCGATTGCCGTCGACACGCGGACAGCCGTGGCTTCCGTCCGCTCGACCGAATGGCTGATCGAGAGCACCGAGCGTGGTACGGCCGTGCTCTCCATCGAAGGTCAAGTGACCATAGTCGGCCTCGCCGGTGGCAGCGTGGTGCTCGGGCCGGGCGAAGGCACCGACGTGCCGCCAGGCGGGCCGCCCAAGGCCGCGGCCAGCTGGGGCCAAGCCCGACGCCTGGACGCGCTTGCGCGCACGACGATCTGAACGCTCCGCTGGCGCGCACCGCGACGCCCCGGGCGCCGCCGGGCGGATCGCGGTGGCGCTACTGGCGGGGTTCCTGCTGCTGCTCATCGATACGCGGTTCGGCGACGGCGATGTCCTGCGGTCCTTGGAGCTTCAGACGCTGGACTGGCGGTTTCGCATTCGCGGACCTCTCGCTCCCGGTCGTGACACGGCGCTTGTGCTGGTGGACGACAGCACCGTTGCCAGCATAGGGACATGGCCGCTACCGCGCGACGTGATCGGCAGCGCCGTCGATCGCATCGCCGCTGCCGGCGCGCATGTGATCGTCCTCAACCTGCTGCTGCCCGAGACCCAACTCGCGTTACCGTCGGCTGCGCGTGAGCTGCTCGAAAGGGCGCATGAGGCACTGGCATCCGAAGCCGAGCAGCTGCGACGTCAAATCGAGGACATATTGGGCGAACGCGGACCCGACGCGTCGCTCGCTGCGGCCATTGCCGCGGCCGGTACGGTCGTGGTGCCTTACGCCTTTGTGCTCGATCGACCCGAGGTCAATGCACCCGGGGTGCCGCCGTGGATCGAGGCAACCGCCTATCGGATCGTGACCGGAACGCCTGGAGCCTCGCTGCTGGTGCCGCAGGGCCTGCTGTTACCCGTGGCACCGTTTGCCGCGGCAGGCGTCTCGAGCGGCCATGTCACGCTGCTTTTGGAGGCTGATGGCTCCATTCGGGCCGATCTCCCCGCCGTCGCCTATGGTGGCGACGTCTACCCATCGGTAGCGGTCGAGGCTGCTCGTATGCAACTCGGTGTGCCGCGCGATCGGATGGCGGTCGAAGGCAGCCGGGGTATCATCATCGGCGACCACTTTCTGCCCACGGATCAAGTCGGCCGACAGCTGATCAATCATTACGGTCCGGACGGCACCATCCCAACCTATTCCCTGCTTGACCTGCTGCGAGGCTCGATCGAACCCGCGGCCCTGTCTGGACGTGTGGTGGTACTGGGAGCTTCAGCCGCCGGGGCCGGCCAGCGTTTTGCGACGCCGTTCACAGGCCGGCTGCCCGGCAGTGAGTTCGTGGCGACCGCGATCGACAACATCGTGACTTCCAGGTCTCTCGCCCGCAATGGTGCCACCCGTGCGATCGACGCGGCGGCTATCCTGCTGATGGCGCTGGCTGCCGCGCTCCTGGCCGGTCGTCGCTCGCCGCCGGTGTCGCTCCTGACGATCGCGGTGATTCTCGCCGCTTGGACCGGCCTGGTCCAGATCGCGTTCACCGCTAGCGGGCTCTGGCTGACGGCGCTGAC
>JAPJRA010000111.1:0-5111 GCA_030824835.1 Geminicoccaceae bacterium
GAACCGATGGGTTTCGCGAGCGGCTGGCACTGGATAATCGTTCTGCTCGTGGTGGTGATCGTGTTCGGCGCCGGCAAGCTGCCGCGTGTCGCCGGCGATCTCGCCAAGGGCATCAAGAACTTCAAGGCCGGGCTGAAGGACGACGATACGTCCCCGACGCCGGTCACCACCACGAACAACAACGACGGCAAGGTCGTCTGAGGCGGTCGGCGCGCCGTCGGCGATGGCCCGCCGGCGCTCCTAGCGTTTCTTGAAGTAGTTGACGATGTAAATCACCACGATCGCACCGAGCACGGAAGCGATAAGGCTGCCGATGAGACCGCTGGCGCCGAGGCCGATCAGCCACAGCATTCGGCTGCCCACGAAGCCGCCGATGATCCCGAGCACGACATTGCCGATGATCGGGCTGTTGCCGATGACGATCGGCTGCGCTTTCATGATGTTCCCTGCCAGCCAACCGGCAATGCCGGCCACCACCAGGCTGATGATCAACCCGAACATAGCTCACTCCCCGATCGCGCACCGGGGCCTCCCGGCGTCGCGCTGGAAGCACCATAGCCACATCGGCGCAGCGCCTCCAGCATGTGCGGCGGCGGCACGGCTTCCGCTGCGATCGGCTCTCGGTTTGCGTAGAGGGGCAGGCTTATGGCCCGCGCATGCAGGTGCAGCGGTAGCAGCTCCGCTCCCGCCATTGCCGATTTGCCGTAGATCGCGTCTCCAACGAGCGGGCATCCCAGTTCGGCACAGTGGACGCGGATCTGGTGCGTGCGGCCGGTGCGAGGCCGGCATTCGAGCCAAGTGAGATCACCGTCCCTGCCCAGCACGCGATAGTCGGTGACGGCGGCTTGGCCTTCTGGGTCCACCTGCATCCACCAGCCGCGCTGCTCCGAGCGCTTCTTCAGCGCCGCCTCGATGCGGCCTTCGGGCCGGGCGGGAACGCCATCGACCACGGCCCAGTAGACCTTCTCGACCTGCCCGCCGGCAAACAGGCGGCCCAGCTTGGCCAGCGCCTTGCGGTGGCGGCCGAGCACGAGGCAGCCGCTGGTGTCGCGATCGAGCCGGTGCCCCAGCCCCGGCGGCTGTGGCAGGCCGAAGCGAAGCGCCTCGAAATAATGCTCGAGATTCACCCCGCCGCCCGGCCCCGCATGCACCGGGATCCCTGACGGCTTGTCGATAATCAGTACCAAGCCATCGCGGAACAGAATCCGGTCGACCAGCCAGGTCGGCGAGGGCAGGGTGATAGCGGCGGTCGCATTGCTGCGCCTGCTTGGTGGTCGCCGTGGTGCGCTCAAGGGATCGCAGCCTCACCAGCCCGCGCCAGCGTATTTCCGAACAGGTGCCGTTCTGGACCGGTCAGCCAAGCCTGCATGCGCCAATCTCCATACTCGGGCACCCGAGCAAACGGGCCCGATCGCATTTGCACCTGCCCGCAAACGATGGCCCCAGGGTAGGCAGAACCGGGGCCGCACATTAAATAGGCTCCTGCTGCAATGCAGCAAGAGTGCCATTGCCTGAGGAGAACCGGCGGCCATGATCGAGACCGCTGTCGAGCGCCTGATATTCATGAGTCGCTGGATCATGGCCCCGATCTATCTGGGCCTGATCCTCGTTCTGGGTGTGCTCATGGTCAAGTTCATGGAGGAACTCTACCATTTCGTGCCGCACGTGCTGGAGCTGCGCGAGACCGACGTCATTCTGATGACCCTGACGCTGCTCGACATCAGCCTCGCTGCCAGTCTCGTGCTGATGATGATCTTCTCCGGCTATGAGAACTTCGTCTCCCGGATCGACACCGGCGACAATGACCGGCCTGCGTGGATGGGCAAGCTGGACTTTGGCGGCCTCAAGCTGAAACTGGTGTCGTCGATCGTCGCCATTTCCGCCATCGATCTGCTGAAGAGCTTCATGAACATCGGCTCGATCTCCAAGGAAGATCTCATGTGGAAGGTGGTCACCCACATGGCGTTTGTGTTTTCCGGCCTGCTGCTGGCTCTTATGGATTACATCACCGAGCGGGCGAAGAAGATCGCCAAGGCCTGAGCGCTGCCCGCTCAGTCGACGTTCGGGGCCTCCGGCGTGAGCCATCCCAGCTGCTGGCCGCCGTCGAGGGTAATCAGCTGGCCGGTCATGGACGGGCTGTCGACAATGAACCGCAAGGCTGCCGCGATCTCGGCGGGCGTTGTGCTGCGCTGCAAAGGAGTGGCACGGCAGAGTGCGGCGAACGCGGCGTCGCTCATGCCGGGAGCGGCCAGTGTCGGCCCCGGCCCGATGGCGTTGACCCGTATGCGCGGTGCCAGCTCGCGCGCCAGCACCTGGGTTGCCGCCCATAGCCCGACCTTGGAGATGCTGTAGGATAGAAAGTTGGGGGTCAAATTCCGCACCCGCTGGTCCAGCATGTTGACGATGAGCCCGTGGCCGGTCTCCGGCAGCTGCAGGACGAAGGCTTGGCTCAATACGATAGGCGCGCGCAGATTGGCCTCCAGATGCAGGTCCCATGAGGGCCTCGTGGCCGTCTGCAGCCGATCCAAGGCGAACGCCGAGGCATTGTTCACCAGCACTCCCAGCGGACCGATCGCCTCGGCCGCCCTAGCCACGATGTCCACCACCTCCGCCTCGCGAGCGAGGTCCGCTTGCACCACCGTGGCTTGCCGGCCCATCGCCTGGATGCGCCGCGCCAGTGCTTCGGCGGCGTCGAGCGATCGATGGCAGTGGATGGCCACGTCGAAGCCGGCATGGGCCATTGTCTCGGCCATCACGGCGCCCAGCCGTTTCGCGGCCCCGGTGATCAGAATTCGTTTTGGTAGCTCGTCCATGCCCCGCCACTCGCCAGCCATGCCTGTTAGGCCAGGGGACCGTGCCGGATTTGGCGCCACGGTACAAACAGGACGCGCCCCTGGCCGCGAGTTCGATCTGGCTGCGCTCCCGAACCTGTGATTTTCTCCGCCCGGCCAGCCAACACGCGCAGCGGGGAACCGGGCACATGCAACCAATTCTCACCCGGTGGGCGCTCGCGGTGCCATTGCTGTTGGGCATCGCCAGCGGTCTCCAAGCGCAGGAGGTCGAGGTGCCGCCCCAGCTCGCCACGTTGTCGGACAGCGAGGCCAAGGCGCGCATAGGCTTCCTGGAAGACCGGCTGGATGCGGGCCGCCGCACGGCCCAGGTCTGGCAGTATGGCTGGACCGGCATCTTCGGAGCCGGCGCCGTGCTCGGTGCGGCACAGGCGGTGACCGCCGATGACGGCGATTCCCGCGTCTACAATATCGTGGGCGCGGTCAAATCCGCTGCCGGCGTCGCGCAGATGCTCACCGATCCGCTGCCGGCGCACCTGGGCGCCGACCCGATGCGGGTCGTGCCGGATGATACACCTCGCGGCCGGCTGCAGCGGGTGGCGCTGGGGGAGCGTCAGCTCGTGACCAACGCGGCCCGCGCCGACACCCGCTACAGCCTGCGGCGCCACCTCGAGGGGGTGACCACCAACCTGATCGGTGGCGGGGTGATCTATGCCTTCGGCGACAGCAAGGATGCCATGATCTCGGTTCTGTCCGGGATCGCCTTCAGCGAGGCGCAGATCTGGACCCAGCCGTGGCGGGCCAACAGTGACCTCACCGATTATCGCAACGCCTTTACCACGACGATCGCTTCGCGCCAGATCCAGTGGGAGCTGCGGCCCACCCTGCAGGGCGTCGAGCTGGCCGTCAAATGGTAGACGGTCGGTGCGGCGGCCATGGATGGAGGACCGTCCAGCCGCTGGCAAACTCCATTTCAGGTTGCGACCCCCGACGGCACTATCATGGCCGAGCATGGCCGAATCTGGTCCCGGGAGGGTTGCGCGCGGCGGCGGGTCGTGTTTGAAGCCATTGCGCGTCGGCCCAGTTGGACGGCAGACGGCGCGCCCAGCAACTGACGGTCGGGATGATACGGCGTGCAGCAGCTCGACGGACAGGATCAGCCTCGGCAACAGTCGATCCCGGGCGATGCTGGTGGTGCCGGTAGTCGGCCCATGAAGGTGTTGGTTACGGGTGCGACCGGGTTCATCGGCGAGGCGCTGACGCGCCGGCTGGTCGCCGCCGGGCATCAGGTTCGCGTCCTGGCGCGCCAGCCCGAGAAGGTCACCAAGGCGGGCCTCTCGGTCCAGGAGATCCACCAGGGCGACATCACGGATGTGACCGCCATCGGCCGGGCGGTGTCGGGCGCCGAGCTGGTCTACGCGATCGCAGGCACCTTCCGCGAGCCCAGCCTCTCCGATGAGCGCTACCGTGAGGTCAATGTCGCGGCGGTCCGTTATCTGATGGAGGCGGCGAAGCGGAACGGGGTCCGGCGCGTCGTGCATTGCAGCACGGTGGGCATCCACGGCAACGTCGTGGGCGAGCCCGCGACCGAGGCCACCCCGATCCGTCCGGACGGCATCTACGAGACCAGCAAGGCCGAAGGCGACCAGTTGGCGCTGAGCTATGCGACGGATGGGCTGGAAACCGTCGTGATCCGGCCGGCGCCTGTCTACGGCCCCGGCGACACCCGTCTGGTCAAGCTGTTCAAGCTGGCAGGTCGCGACCGCGTGGTTCTGCTCGGCAGCGGCAAGCCGCACTACCACATGATCTACATCGACGATCTCGTCGAGGCGTTCCGGCTGGCCGGAACGACCGCAGGCATCTCCGGTGAGGCGTTCATCATCGCCGGCGCCGAGCGGCCGACCCTCGAGGAGCTGGTGCGCCGGATCGGAAAGATCACCGGCCATCCGAACCAGCAGGTGGTCAAGCTGCCGGCCGGCCCACTGCTGCTGGCGGGCGACCTGTGCGAGCGCCTCTGCCGTCCACTCGGTATCAGCCCGCCGATCTATCGCCGCCGGATCGAGTTCTTCGTCAACAACCGCGCCTACGATACGGCCAAGGCGGCGACGCAGCTCGGCTTCCGGTCGCAGGTGCCGCTCGACGAGGGCTTGACCCGGACCGCCGCTTGGTACCGCGAGCAGGGGCTCATCGCCGGCTGACGCAGCGCCGAGGATATTGTCATGGAAGCATCAACCGAGACCTTGCTGTGGCGTGACGACCGCGATGGCATCGCGCGTCTGACACTAAACCGGCCGGAGGCGTTCAACAGCCTGTCACGTGATC
>JAPJRA010000111.1:5121-8796 GCA_030824835.1 Geminicoccaceae bacterium
CGGCCGGATCGCTGCCGACCGGAGCGTTCGGGTGGTGGTCATCGCCGGCAGTGGCAAGGCTTTCTGCGCCGGGCACGATCTCAAGGAGATGGCCGCCGATCTTCGGCCGGAGGCCGTTCGCGCCCTGTTCGAGCAATGCTCGCGCGTGATGCTGGGGCTCACCCGCCTGCCGCAGCCGGTGATTGCCAGCGTCCACGGCATCGCCACCGCCGCCGGCTGCCAGCTCGTCGCCGCCTGCGACTTGGCGGTGTGCAGCGACGACAGCCGGTTTGCCACGTCCGGCGTGAAATACGGCCTGTTCTGCTCGACGCCCATGGTGGCCCTGTCGCGCAACGTGCCGCGCAAGGCGGCGCTCGAGATGCTGCTGACCGGCGACTTCATCGATGCTGCGGAAGCATTGCGTCTGGGGCTGGTCAACCAGGTGGTGCCGCCGGGGGCGCTCGACGCCGCGGTCGCCGACCTGTGCGCGCGACTGACGGACAAGCCGCCTGCTGTGCTGGCACTGGGGAAGCGCGCCTATTACCGGCAGCTCGAGCAGGGCCTGGAACAGGCCTACGCCTTCACCACCGACACCATCGTCGAGAACGCGATGGGTGCGGATTTTGCCGAGGGCCTGGCGGCCTTCGTCGGTAAGCGCAAGCCGGTCTGGCCCGACGCCGGACTTGCCTGCGACCCTGCTTAGCCCCTATGGTCCGCCACGTGCCGGCGTGGCTCAATGGTAGAGCATCCGCCTTGTAAGCGGGAGGTTGAAGGTTCAAGTCCTTTCGCCGGCACCATGGCCATTACTTGATCACCGGCATCGGACAGTCGAGGCAACTGACGCTGGTCACAGTCAGGTGGACCAGCGCCAGTGCATCGTGGCGAGTTGAATCGATGCTGGGCCGCTAGCGCCCACCTCGATCCCATTCTCCGGCGTTCAGGTTCAGTCCACGATCAGTACGGCTTTGGTGGCGGTGGCGGCGGCGGTGGTGCCGGAGGATGCGCGCTGCCGTCCTGGAACGCTCCGCAGAGCGGATCGCCATAGACCTGGTACAAGGTGCCGTACTGGACCTTGCCGTCGACGAGCAGGCTGCAGCTCCAGCTGTAGGGTGTGGGGCTCTCCTCGCTCGACGTGCAATCCCAGTTGATGGGATTGGGATTGCCGTAACCCGGTCCGCGAACCCACTCCGAGATCAGGCCCAAATGGGCTCCGCTCTCCTTGACGGGGTAGCCGCGACTCTTCTTCGCTACGACCACTGCTCCGTGAACTACAGCCATATATTCTTTGTAGTAGGGGCTGTATTCGACGTAGCTATGCTTTCCAAGAGCGCCATATACCGTCTGCTTGGAGCCGTAGGTGGTCAAATCCGAATGCTTTTTGACGTCCAGCACCACACGCGTCGTGCCGAACTCTTTGCTTGCATAGCAAATCGCTCTATCTGCCGCCCACGCATTACCTGTCGTTGTCAATGCCGGTGCCGCAATGGCTAAAGCCAGCGCTGAGTGCCAAATGGCTGACCTGCGCATGTTGTTCTCCTAATGCCCGTTTCTACCCAGAATCTGCCGGGCACGGCATCCAGGTCTATACTTGAATAGCACGGCTGGTTTGAGCCGTGTCCCCGCAGACCAAAGTAAGCTACCATGAGGCTAGGCAAATGTCTCAAATTTTGTGCAGTAATTAGGATATTTTCTACAGTAAGCATCTAAGTGAATACATGACATCAGATATCGTAATCTTAAGGTGAATTAGCAAAACGAGATGGCGTTTGAAAGACATTTTAGTTCAGCGCTGGGTTGAATAGTTCATATCATGATGTGACATTTCCTGCTCGGCGGGCGACCAAGCCCCGCCTGGGCCGATGCCGTGGTGGCGGTCATCCGTGGATTGTGGTCCCGGTGCGACGATCATCCATCCACGGCGGTGTGCCGACGGCGACAGGCGGGGACGGGAAAATGATGGTATTACATCATTTTTGCGTGAATTAGTCGCGCCGGCATGGCCGATCACGACGACCGGTGTGGCTGAGCCATCGTCGGTCGCAACGGGACAAAGGCCCGCAAGCATCGAACTGCCGACGGCATCGCTTCGGTGAGAGAGGCCCGCCTAGCCACCGCCACCGATCCACGGCCTCGCCGCGCGGGATGATTCGGGTGGTGTGAAGGGAGGAAGCCGGCGGCGGGCGTTACCTTGGGAAGGCAGGACGGTTGGGTCGACCGCACGGCCTTGCCGCAACACGCCGCCCAGGTGCGGCAGATGAAGGGTTGTCGAATCGAGCCGAACGCACCATAATTGAACCAGCAAGATAATATCGCCTCACCGCCAAATAGGCCTCGGATACCTGCTATCCAGGTCCGGCACACGGCCTCAAGCGGAGAATTGCCTATGGCAGGCAGCGTTACCAGCCAGACGATCGCGTTTGGCATTCGGCTGCTGGCCGGTCATCGCATTAACATTCTCTCATGCACGAATTGTTGTCGCAACATTGCGAGGGTTCACCCGCAAACCGTTGTATTGCTTCTGTTCCTGCTGTCCTGCTTAGCCCCGGGATTGGCCACGGCCAACCCGGTGTCGGCGTCCGATGCGGCAACTCCCTACACGATCGACCCCGCGGCGGCCCCTGAGGCCGTGGCCAAGCTGCAGGCGCTATCGGGCGACCTGCCGACCGGCGCCAAGCCGGAGCCATCTCGGCTGCGCGCCTGGATCGCCGCACATCTGCACACGCTCGACGAGCTGCTGGCGAGCTCGGGCCTGGATCTCGACGAGCTTGCGGCTCAGGCGGAACCGCTGGATCAGCCGTTCAGTGATGGTGTCGGCGGTCCGCTCCTGCCGGCGGTTGGGGCAGGGGTCGTCGAGCAGGCCTCGACGCCACGCGGCAACATGCTGGACCTCGATCGCGTCCATCGGGTGCAGGCGGTGCTGCGTGCCGTGCCGTTTTCGCCGCCGATGAGCGAGTACAAGCTGAACAGCGGTTTCGGCTATCGGAAGGACCCGCTCAATCGTCGTCGGGCGCTGCATACCGGGCTTGATTTCGGCGGCCCTCGCAATGCACCGGTGCTGGCCACGGCTCCTGGCGAAGTGATCGAGGCTCGGCGGGCGGGCGCCTATGGCATCATGGTCGTGGTGGATCATGGTATGGGCCTGCAGACGCGTTACGCCCATCTCAGCAAGGCCACGGTGCGGGTAGGTGACAAGGTGACGATTCACCAGCAGGTCGGCGTCATGGGCCGGACCGGTCGCGCCACCGGGCCGCACCTGCACTACGAAATTCGTCTCGACGGACGGCCTCTCAATCCGGCAGCTTTCCTCGACGCTGGGGGCCAATTGGTCGAATTGGCGGGCGGCTGACGTTTCGGTGGCGGTCGTCAAGAAAATTAGTATTTTCAAATAGTTGCAGGCATATTTTAAGATTGAATGCTAAGCCAACCAGCGATGCTGGCTTAGCCGTCCTGCGTTGAAGCAGCGGCGGGACTGGCCATATCGTCTCCACCAGGGTGCTCGGCCCTGAGGTCGTGGACGTGAGGCTTCCCGGATGACGGAATCGACCGCGCTGGCCTTGCCGTTGGGTGCGATGGCGCTCGGGCTATTGTTCGGCGCTACCATCCAGCGCAGCCATTTCTGCACGATGGGTTGCATCAGCGACGCGGTGCTGTTCGGCAGCTTCCGGCGCATGCGGATCTGGGCGCTGGCCATTGCCG
>JAPJRA010000112.1 GCA_030824835.1 Geminicoccaceae bacterium
CATCGGCACCCGCTCCTTGGTGTTCGTGACCGTCAGCACCGGCATCGGCGGCGGGGTGATCGCCGACAGACGGCTGCTGCACGGGCGGCGCGGGCTCGCCGCGGAGATAGGTCACATGACGATCGCCGACGGCAGCGACGAGCCGTGCTTCTGCGGCGTGCGCGGCTGCTGGGAATCGCTCGCCTCCGGATCGGCCCTCGATCGCAGGGCGGCGCGGCTGGCCGCTGCCGGAGAGGCGCCGCTGCTGCGCGAGCTCGCCGGCACGGGGCCGGTGACCGGCCGGCACGTCACCCAGGCGGTACGGCAGGGTGATCGGCAGGCCGCGGCCCTGCTCGCCACCGAAGCGCGCTGGCTGGGCGTCGGGATCGTCAACCTCCTTCATCTCTATTCGCCCGAGTGCGTGGTCGTGGGCGGCGGCCTCGGCAGTTGCCTCGACCTGTTGCAGGCGGGCATCGACGAGGTGGTCCGTGCGCGTGCGATGCCCGCCTACCGGGACGTGCCGGTCGTCCCGGCGCAGCTGGGTCTCGATGCCGGCCTCGTGGGCGCCGCGAGCCTGGTCTTTGCCGGGCGCTAGCCCGGGCATACCAGGAGCTGTACCCCTGCCCGGTCGAGGGCCGCCTGGATCTCTTCCGACGGCTTCTGGTCGGTCACCAGATGGTCGATGCGCTCGAACGACGCGATGGTGGCGAACGCGTTGACGTTGAACTTGCTGCTGTCGGCGAGGACGATGGTGCGCTTGGCGACGGCGATCATCGCCGCCGTCTCAGTCGCCTCCTCAAGCCGCCCCATCGAGATGCCCGTGGATGACAGGCCGGTCACCCCCAGAACGGCAGTGTCGGCGCTGATCCCGGCCACGGACGGGAAGCTGATCGGGCCGATGGTCACTTGCGAGATGCCCCAGTAAAGCCCGCCCAGGATGTGGATCGCTCGCACACAGCTGTCTGGCGTCACCGCCGGCAGCCGCAGATTGTTGGTGACGACGGTGAGGTTGCGCCGATCGCCTAGCGCCGCCGCGAAATAGCAGGTGGTCGAGCCACCGTTCAGGATCAGGGTCTCACTGTCGCGCACCAATGTCGCCGCGTGCTGGGCGATTCGGCGCTTGGCCTCGACATGAGCGTCCATGCGCAGGCCGATGGTGGTGTCGACCTGGACGAGGTGGCTGTTGTCGATGGCCCCTCCGTGGGTGCGGACCAGCAGACCGCGCTGCTCCAGCAGATCCAGATCCCGACGGATGGTATCGCGCGAGACATCGAACAGGGCCACGAGCTCGGTGACCGTGACCTGCCCACGCTCCTGCAGCAGGCCGATCAACCGGCTCTGCCGCAGCGCCGGCAGAGCGACGCCACCCGACTCCGGCTCGGCGGCCAAACTCTCGCGGGGCGCGCTGTTCTTCATGCGGCCCATCTTACATGGGCCTGAAGTTCCTGCCATGCCTCGTGGGCAGCCGCCGTCAGACGCGGTTCCCTTCGGCACCCCAGAAGCTGGAGGCCGCCCCGCCCAGGAGCGGATCGAGGCCGGCGGCCTCGAGCGTGCGGAAGGCGTGGTCACGGCGCACGATGAAGCGCTGCTGGCCGTAGATCGGGTAGCGCGCCTGATCGCTTTCGGGGCTGAAGTTGATGGTGATGATGTTGGCCCCGGCATCGAGGCCACGCACCTGCGCGCCGGGCGCCAGCGTCTCCAGGGCACTCACGGTCGGGATCAGGGCCGCCGGGTTGACCAGCCGCATGACCGCCAGCACGTTCAGCGTGGTGTCGATGTCGCCCGCGTCGGCGTCGGCGAGCGGCGTGTCCCTGGCCGGCACGAATGGGCTGGCGCTGGTCATCCTGGCGCCGAGTGCCGGAGCCAGCAGGATGTCGTCCGCCAGCGAGGCCATGCTCTGCCCCGGCAGGCCGACGATGGTGCCCAGGCCCAGGCGGAAGCCCAGCGCCACCAGATCCCGTGCCGCAGCCAAGCGGACGTCGAGGCTCGAGCCGCGCATCGCCTGGTGCAGGTCTGGATCGGAGGTCTCCTGTTTCAGGATGTAGCTGTCCGCTCCCTGCCGCCGAAGATAGGCGTACTCGTCGTGCGTCTTGTCGCCGAGGCACAGCAGCACCTCGACCTCGCCGCCGAACTCCTGTCTGACCTCGGGAATGATCTCGCCCACCGTGCGGGTCGTGCGCGGGACGTCGCCACCCTGGAAGGCCACGATGCCGAGCCCCGCCTCGCGCACGCGTCGGGCCGACGCCAGCAGTTCGTCGCCCTGGCGGTAATAGCGCTCGATCCGGTTGGAGATCCGCATCGGGCAGTAGTGGCAATCCTTCATGCAGGCACTGGTCACCTCGATCACCCCGCGCACGACCGCGTGGCGCCCGAATGCCGCGTCGCGGATCTCGCGTGCGGCCGCGAACAGGGCCTGCTGGGCGGCACCCCGGGCGGGGAGCAGGGAGATGATCCGCTCGCGGGACAGCGTCCGGCCGAGCTGCTCGGGGGCGAGGCTGGAAGGCACCGGCGTCCTCCGGCGAGGTGAATGGACAACGCGGCCCGTGCGCTTGTCACGAACTGGCCCGGCGACCAATATCCGGCCGCGCGGCGCGATCACTAGGCTCATTGCAGGTTTGGTTCCACCCCCCGATGCGAACCCAGGATTTCCGACCGTTGCCGGAGCGCATCACCTTCACGGTCGATGTGGAGGATCACGTCGGCACGGCCGGCAATAGGTCACGCTATGTCGCCATGACCCGGCGCGTGCTCGATTTCCTGGACGAACGGCAAGCCGTCGGCACATTCTTCATCGTCGGCGACATCGCCGAGCGGACGCCGGGGCTCGTGCGTGAGATCGCTGCGCGCGGCCACGAGATCGCCTCGCATTCCCACCGCCACGTCACCCTGCCCGACCGCCGCGACGCGGGCTTCGCTGGGGTCTTGGCCGACAGCCGCAGGCGCCTGGAAGACCTCGCCGGCGCCCCCGTGCAAGGCTTCCGCGCGCCGCAGTTCTCGCTGGTGCCGGCCTCCGCCTGGGCGCTCGATGCGCTGGCCGAAGCCGGCTTCACCTATTCGTCCAGCATCGTCCCCGGCAAGGGCATCGGCTGCGGCTGGCCGGGAGCGCCGAGCGAGCCCTTCCTGTGGCGCAACGGGCTGCTCGAGCTGCCCTGCCCCGTAGGCAAGGTCGCGGTGTTTCGGCTGCCATTCCTGGGCGGCATGTACTTGCGCTACCTGCCACCCTGGCGCCTGCGGCAGGCCTCGCGCTGGCGCTCGACGGACATCATGTGGACCTATTGCCACCCTTACGATTTCGACACCGAGGAGCCGTTCCGCCGGCTGCCCGGTCGAAGCATGACCTCCAGCTTCTTCCTGTGGTGGAATCGCGGCCAGACCCTGCATCGGCTCGACGTCATCTTGCGCGGCCGCAGAACCGCCGCCTTCCGCGACCTGCTGGCCGAGCTCAGCGCCGCGGCGCGGCCGTTCGATCCGCCCATCGCCGGCGCAGAAGCATAGGCAGACGTACCAGCGTCCCGCCGACCAGACGGAGGTGCATCCAGGTCAGCAGCAGGTTGTCACGACCATAATGGAAGTGGGAGACGCCGCCCTCGTCGGCGCGCAGGTAGCGCACCTTGGCCTCGAGATTGACCGGCTGCACGCCGCGCCAGCACAGCCGGACCGCCGCTTCTGGATCGAAGTCGAACCGGCGCATCCATCGGCAGCCGGCCATGATCTCGACCAGAGGGTCGATCGGGTAGACCCGAAAGCCGAATAGCGAATCGCCGATCTCGCCGCCCAGGGTCTCCAAGCGCGCCCACCAGTTCGAGATTCGGCGACCCTTGACCCGCAGCGCCGGAGCCGCGGCATCGAACACCGGCAACCCCAGGATCATGGCCTCGGGCCGTGCCTCGGACGCGGCCATGAACGAGGGAATGCTGGCGGCCGGATGCTGGGCGTCTGAATCCATCGTCAGGGCGTGGCTGAAGCCCTGTACCTGCGCCTCCCGCAGGCCGCGCAGTACCGCAGCACCCTTGCCCTGGTTCGGCGACTGCACCAGCACGGTGAGGCCGGGATCCTCGTGGGCCAGCGCCAGTAGCGCCTCGCCGGTGCCATCCGTGCTGCCATCGACCACCACCCAGACCGGGTTCCAATACCGCCGCGCTTCGCGAACGGTATGCACGACCCTGGGTCCGGAGTTGTAGCTGGGAATGAGGACGAGATGCGTCCTGGACGGCTGCGTCAATGGAATGGCGGGCGCCCGTGGCGTGATGCGGTCAGCTCGTCGCGAAAGTAGCCTTCGAGCACGCCAACGAACTGCTTGACGTCACCGTCGACCTCGAAGCGCTGCCCGAGGCGCACCCGATACTCGAGCGGCATGTCCGGCTTCTTGAGCAAGGGCCAGCCTTTGTTGAGAAATGGCGAGTTGGTCTCGATGAACACGGTCTGGACTGGAACGCCCGCCATCTTGGCCATGAGCGCGAAGCCGCCACGAAACGGATTGACCGGCCAGGAGGTGGTCCGAGTCCCTTCGGGAAAGAGCAACAACTGCTGGCCTTGCTGCAGCTTGTCGATCGCCAGCTTGGTGAGTTTGATCGGGGTGTCGTTGCGGATGAACCCCGCCATCCGCATGCCGCCGCCCAGCAGCGGATTGTCCCACAGCTCGGCTTTGCTGATGCAGACGATCCGCGGCAGGCGCGAGATGATCATGACTGCATCGAGCATCGTCGGATGATTGGGAGCGATGATGATGCCGCCGTCGCGGTAGAGCTGGTCCAACTCGGTGAGATCCAGCTTCACCTTGCCGCCCATGCCGAGGACGCCCATGTAGCATCGTGACGCGGCCATCACCATGCGTGGCCCGATCGCTTGGCTCACCTTCAGCGGCAGGATCGCATAGAGGACCGAGCCGACCAGGCTCCAGACGCCGGTGATCACGGCAAAGGCGAGCAGCGCTCCATAGTAAAACATCACCTCGTACAAGTAGCTCAAAAAGCCCGGTGACTGCCCGAGCTGACGCTTGAAACCCTTGCTCTCGGGCTCCAGCACCGACTCCCGATCCGGCGTCATGCGCGGCATCCCATGTAGGCACGGAGGATGCCGTACTGTACCGTGGAACGCACCTCGCTCAGATCCGCCCCCCACATCGCGGCAAGAATGACCTCCGGCGAGACACAACCGTCGATCGTATCCCAGTAATAGCGCATCAGCATCTTCGCGTCACTGCTGCCGGTCGTGAGCAACGAAATCCAGGGCAGTAGCCGGCCCAGATAGAGCCGCATCATCGCGTGGCTCCACCAGTCGTTCGGGCGGCTGAGCTCCAGCACCAGCAGCGTGCCGCCGGGGCGCAGCACGCGGGCGAGCTCGCGAAACAGGAGGCTCAAATCGCTAACGTGGCGTAGACCATAGCCGACGCTCACGAGGTCGAAACTGTCGCACGCGAAGGGCAGCGCTTCGGCCTGGCCGCCCACCAGCGCATTCGCGGCGCCGGCGCGTCTCGCCTGCTCCAGCATGCCCGAGCTGATGTCAAGGCCGACGACGAGGCCACGTCCACCGAGCAGACGCCGCGCCTCGCGGGCCACCTGACCGGTGCCGATCGCCACGTCGAGGACCCGCATCCCCGGGCGTAGGCCGGCCTCGACCAGCATCTCGCGGCGATAGCGACGGCCGGCACCGAAGGACATCACCGCATTAATGCGGTCATAATGCCGAGCCGACCGGTCGAACAGCTCGCGGACATAGGCCGGGCGCTGTTCCGCCGAGCCGTAATAATGCGACAGCAACGGGTGCGGCGCCACACCGGGTGCCGCCGGCGGTATCGCCGCCGGTCGGGGCGAGGACAACCCGCTTGCGGTCATTCTGTTCTCTCCCGCCACACCTTCCCCCGAGAACCGGGTGGTCTCACTCGCTGCCGCCCGTGTGTCACAGCCGCACTATCTCCCCGATATCACCGCCCGTCGTCCAGCCTCCACATCGAACGCAGCGATCGTTGCAGGTGGTAGCCTTGCGAGATGATCGCGACTTGGATAGGGTCCAGCCAGCCATGCCAAGCTGGCCCATCAAGACCTGCGGCATTGGCACGATGGGAAGATCAGGCGCATTCGGCCCCAACGCGGGGGCTAGGAGATTTTGGTTGGGTTCCTTGTCGCCGATGGAACTCGAGGTTGCAACACTGTTGATTGACACGGTGCACCTTGAGATGAGCGCAGCCGATATTGACCCCATGGCACCGCTCTTCGGCGACGGGCTCGGCCTCGATTCGATCGATGCCTTGGAAATAGCGCTGGCGATATCCCAGCGTTATGGCTTCGAGCTCAAATCGGACGACGCGCAGAACCATCGTATATTCGCTTCACTACGCAGCCTCAGCAACCACATCGCGCTGCGCCGGAATTCTCCGGCCGGATCGCCACCGGGTTGAGCCGGAAGAGGGCTGCATGAGCAAGGGCGTGGCTGTCCAGGCTACCGTCGATCACCTTCCCCTAACTGCGCGCCGGCCGGCTGAAATCCTGTTTCGGCGGGCTAGCGGTGAGGTCGTCACCTGCGAGCAATTCCTGCTCCATGTAGCAGCCACCGCGGAATGCCTGCCGGAGCGTCACTACGCGCTCAATCTCTGCAGCGACCGCTACCATTTTCTGGTCGCCTTCGCGGCGGCGCTGGTGCGCGGGCAGATCAGCCTGCTCTCTAGCGATCACTCGCCGCGCTGGCTCGAGCAGCTCGCCGCTTCCTATCCCGAGGCCTATACCATCGGCGATGGTGGCGACCCGATCCCCGGCTTCGAGCACGCGCCACTGGTGCTGCCCGAGCACCGGCACGGTGCGGTCGACGTTCCGCTGATTCCGGCCATCCAGACCGCAGCCGTGGTCGCCACGTCCGGCAGCACCGGCGCGCCGATGCTACACCGCAAGCCTTGGGGCAGTCTGGTGACCTGCTCCGAGGCTGCGGCGGAGCGGTTCAGGCTCGTCGGCCCGACGGCGGCATCCATCGTCGGTACGGTTCCGCCGCAACACATGTACGGCTTCGAGACTACCGTGCTGCTGCCGCTGCACGGCAGTGCCTCCAGCTATGCCGGCAGCAATTTCTTCCCCTACGACATCGCCCAGGCGCTGCAGACGGTGCCGGCACCGCGTGTCCTGGTGACCACGCCGCTGCAGATCCGCACGCTGCTCGCCGCGGGCCAGGAGCTGCCGCCTGTCGAGATGGTGATCTCCGCGACGGCACCTCTTCCTGTCGAGCTGGCGTCCCAGGCCGAGGCGGCTTGGCGGACCCGGGTGCTCGAGATCTTCGGCGCCACCGAGGTCGGCTCGATCGCCAGCAGGCGGACGATCCGGAGTGATCTCTGGCAGACCTACCGCACCATACGGCTGCGGCCCGAGGAAGAGGATGGTGTGGCGGTCGCCGTGCCGTTCCTGTCCGGTGAGGTGCTGCTGGCCGACCGGTTCGAGGTGCTTGACGCGAGCTCGTTCCGACTGCTCGGGCGACGCGCCGATCTGGTCAAGCGCGCCGGCAAGCGGGCGTCGCTCGCCGGCCTGAACGCCATCCTGTGCTCGATCGACGGGGTCGAGGACGGCACATTCTTCGCACCCGACGATCTCGACCAGAATTCTGCAGCCAGACTGAGCGCGTTCGTGGTGGCGCCCGACCGTTCCACCGAGGATATCCTCGCGGCACTGCGGGGGCGGGTCGAGGCGCCGTTCCTGCCTCGTCCCGTGATTCGGGTACCGGCCTTGCCGCGCAACGATGTCGGCAAGATCGCCCGCTCCGCTCTCGTCGAGCTCCATCGCGGTGCCGTGCAGCGGCGCCGATAGCAGTTATGCAAAAGCTCGGTTGCTTTGCGGTTACCGCCGATCATCCGGCATTGCCCGGGCATTTTCCGGGGCGTCCGATCGTTCCGGGCGTCGTGCTGCTGGACGAGGCGCTGGCGGCAATCGACCGCGTTTTTGGCCTCACCTCCCCACTCCGCCTGCTGCGGGTCAAGTTCATGGCTCCCATCGGGCCGGGCCAGGAAGTGACGGTGATGGCCGCTCCGCCCGTGCAGGGCACGGTGCGCTTCGCGTGCATGGCCGACAATCGCCCTGTGCTGTCGGCGGTGGTGCGATTCGGTGCGGCCGACGAGGAGCCCCTGACGTGAGCTGGGCCAGGAAGCCCGAGCGCGGCAGCCAGTTCCTGATGCGGTTCATGGTGAGGCTGACCCTCGCCCTTGGCTGGCGCGTCGGCCATGCGCTGCTCTACCCGATCACCGCCTACTTCCTGCTGGCGTCGCCGGCATCGCGTGCCGCATCGCGAAAGTTCCAGACCGCACTGGGCCGTCGACCACGCTTCGCCGACCTGTTCTGGCATCATTTCACCTTTTCCTCGGTGCTGCTCGATCGCGTCTTCCTGCTGACGGGGCGGATGCGGGGCTTCGACATACGGGTCACCGGCCTCGAGCACCTGAAGCCGCGTGTCGACGCTCAGCAGGGCTGCATCCTGTTGGGCGCGCATATCGGCAGCTTCGAGGTGCTGCGGGCGCTGGCGGACCAGGGCTGCCCGGTCCCGGTGAAGGCCCTGATGTACGAATCCAACGCCGCCCTGATCGGCCAGGTGTTCCACCGGCTGAACCCGGAGCGTGCGGCGGCAGTGATCCCGATCGGCGGCGCCGAATCGGTGCTGCGGATCAAGGAAGCGCTGGCGGCGGGCGAACTGGTGGGCATGCTGGGCGACCGGATTACCAGTGGCGACAAGGTGGTGGCCGTTGATTTCCTCGATCGATCGGCCCTGCTGCCCGTAGGGCCGATGGTGCTGGCCAGTGTGCTCAAGGCGCCGGTGGTGCTCTTCTTCGGCATCCATCGCGGC
>JAPJRA010000113.1 GCA_030824835.1 Geminicoccaceae bacterium
CCCTTAAGGGAACCAGACCACGACCTTGCCTCACGAATCACGACCCTTCCCCGGGCACCAGGGTGCCGTCGGCGAGGCGGTCCACATCGCCGCTTTCGATCAGTGCACCCAGGGTCTTGGTGAACTTGTCGGTGCAGTGCTTCGGCTGCAGCGGTGGCTTTCCGGCGGCCTGTCGCTGGGTAGCTAGGACCAGGACAAACGACGATTTGAGCGTCGCTTCGGCGACACCATCCGGGTGCCGATGCGCGAGCTTCCCGAGTTCTCCGAGGAGCGCCTTCTGGACGGCCCCGTGCCCAGGCTTAGGCTTGGCACCCGTGCCAGCAAAACGTTGTCGGGCCTTGCTGGCCATTGCTGTGTCGAGGTCGCCGAGCTGCAGCTCGCACAGGTCGATCGGCCGGCCGCGCACATCATTGCCGGCGGTAAACGGCTTCAGCGTGAATGCGAAGAGCGGGACGTGCACAGGTCCACGGTTGGCCTTGTCGACGTGCACGACACGCGACCCGTCCTCGCGCTCCTCGACGCGCCACCACACCATGCACGCGTCGGCCAGAACTAGGTGTCCTCGTGGACCGTTATGGTCAGCCTTCCCCTCGTGATGAGCCCAGAAAATTGTAGCGCCGGTTTCGGCTGCAATACGTTCGCCGACCATGCGCAGCATGCCTAGGCCTTCGTCGTCCTCCTTGCTGCCGCCGAGGGCAGCGGCGACCGTGTCGACCACGATACCACGAAGGGTCTTGCCAGTTGCTGCCGCGAGGGCCTTGGCTTGGCAGATGATGTGGGCAGCAATGTCCTCACTCATCCGCGCTCCGGGCAGCTTAAGCAGGCCGATTGGAAGCGCTCCAAGCTCGAGGCGATCGCGGAGGGCGGCAAGCCGATCCTCGGCGTCGTCCGGTCGTTCAAAGGCGACGTACAAGACAGCGCCGGCCTCGGCGTCGTGATTGAACCAACGGCCCGATGCCAAGCCGACCGCGACACTGGTCATCAAGTAGGTCTTTCCAGAGCCGCCGCGGCCATAGATCAAGACCATAGTGCCACGTGGCAGGACGTTCTCAATCAGCCCGAACACCTCACGGCTGAGCGCCATTTGCCCAAGCAGGACGAATGGCGGCAGCTCTGGTGTGAGCGGTCGTGGAGTACGAACTAGGCCGTTTCTATCCTTCTTCGCCGGTAGGAGAGGCGCCTGATCTTCAGCGAACCCTGCCGGCACCTGGTACATCACGCTGCCCCAACCAGGGTGAGGAGCCGTTCGTTGGGGTCCTTAGAATCGATGGCGCGCAGCACCGCCGCGCGTCGGCCATCTTCACGTAGCCGGTCGGCAAGCTCGTGCGCGGCGCGCCGGCCGACGTCATCGGCGTCAGCGAACAGCGTAACCTTCGAGAATCGCCGCGGGATCACGAGTCGGGCCATGTTGCCGGCGTTGAGCGCAGCCCAGCAGGGCAGCCCGGTAAGGGCATGAACTGCTAAGGCGTCCTCGACCCCCTCCGCGATCGCCAGCTCGTCGCCGTCGGCCCAGAACAGCCGCGAAGCATTGGCTTTTGTCGGGCCCAGGCCGCGGCGCTCAATCTTCTCACCGCTAACGGTAAGGCGGATGCGCCAGATGCCGACGACATACCCGGTCTGGTGGCAGTTCACCGGTGCGAGGATCGCCGGCGCGCGGCGGAGCAACCTCCCGTCGCCGACGCTATCAAGGAACGGGCAGGCGGGATGGAAGCGGAGTGTTTCCGGCCAGCTGCTGAATCCGCGGCCCGTGAGATAGATGCGGCCGGGCAGGTGGTCGTCGTCAGCATCAAGCGGACGAACAGAACGCCAAGCTTCCTGCGCTGTTTCCCGGTTGCGGGCGGTGGCGAGTTCATGACCCGGCTGGGGTAGGTGTCGGACCCGCACCGGCCCCGGGTCGCTTCCGACTAGGCCCCTGAGTTGCTGTGCGGCGCCGGCAAGGTCGAGCCCCTCGATGGCGGCAATGAAGTCGATCGCGTCGCCGGACGTATTGCAGCCGAAACAGCGCCAGTCCTGCCGATTTGTGTCGAGGCGAAACGATGGCGTCCTGTCGGCGTGAAACGGGCAGCAGCCCCACAGCTCGTGGCCACGGCGCTTGAGCCGTACGTAGCGGGCAACGAGGTCGACGATGTCGATCCGCGCCTTGAGCTTGGCTAGCTGCACAGAACTATGCCGCCTGGCCCGAGGTCAGCTTGGCATAATGTTCTCGCAGGCGCTGTTTCGACGCAATCCAGATGCCACCGATCTTGCCCGCAGGAATCATCCGCTTCTCAAGCAGGTAGTGGGTCCGCCGCGGCGTGGATCCAATCTCATTGGCGATGGCGGCGACACCTTCGAGCTTGTCACTAGCTACCGAATTAGACTGATCGGTCACCTGACATGAGGTGTCTTCTCTGGCGTTGACCATGCGTTTAGCTCCGGAGCTTGGCAAACAGTGTAGAAAGATTGATGACCAAAAAACTCGGGGAATTAACGGTCATGTCCTGATGAAGAACATCCTGAGCAACATTGTCTAACGCGTCGACTTTAAGTACGAACCATGGAGCGCCACTGCTCTCTCCCATTTGAATCCACATGAAGATTTTGTCACGACCAAATGTAGCTTCGGATACGTAATCAGTAGAATCATGCTTTTGAAGGCATTGTAGGTTATGCAGCTCGCGGGCAGCTTTAACAATACCATCAGAAACACCGATCGGAATACGCCACCGCACTAACTCTAAGGCTATCGCGGCCCAAAAGACTTCAGTCTCTTCATACTTTCTACTCTTGCCGGCGCCGGTGTGAATGTTTCCGATCGGGCGCAATATGCCCGCGAGAGTCCAGTGCCGCAACTGGCGGGCAAGCCCTTCGAGGTCTCCGTCTGGCAAGATCGGCGCCAGCCGACTAGCCAATTGCTTCACCGTAAGTACCATAAGTCAACAAATGGAACATCAAATGTCCGGTGTCAAGCGGCAGCTATCGTCGCCTTGCATGCGCAGCCAATTGGACGCATCAAAGAGCCATGGCCTCTGTTCGCAAACGTATTTGGACCTCTAAAGGCCGCCTGCACTCGGCGTGGGTCTGCGACTACGCCGATGCCGAGGGAAAGCGCCGGCTCAAGACCTTTGAGACAAAGAAGAAGGCTGACGCATGGCTCGTGCAGGCCGGACACCAGATAGCCAACGGCACGCATACCCCGGATCGGGAAGCTGTGACGGTAGCCGCGGCAGGCGCTGCATGGCTCCGGCGCTGTGAAGCCGAGCGGCTCGAGGCTTCTACCCTGCGCCAGTACGATGGCCATCTGAAGCACCACATCGGGCCTGCGCTTGGATCGGTGAAGCTATCCCGCCTGACCACGCCGCAGGTCGCAAAATTCGCCGACGACATGCTGCGGGACCACTCCCGGCCTCTGACTCGCAAAGTTCTGGTCTCGCTACGCGCGTTGTTGAAGTCCGCCCAGCGTCAGGGGCTGGTCGCACAGAACGTGGCGACAGCGGTACGCATCGGTGCTCAGGGTCGGCACACCGAGAAGATCGATATCCTGGCGCCCGACGAGGTCCGAAAGCTCCTGGCCGCAGCGACGGGACGCTTCCGCCCTTTCCTGCTGGTGGCGATCTTCACCGGCCTGCGAGCCAGTGAGCTGCGGGGCCTTCGCTGGGTCGACGTGGACTTTGAGTCCAACAAGCTGACCGTGAGCCAGCGTGCCGACGAAAACGGCGTGATCGGTAGCCCCAAGTCGTCGGCATCACGGCGTACGCTGCCGATGCCTCCACTGGTGAGCGCCGCGTTGCGGACATGGGCGGCCGAGTGCCCCGCGGGCGTGGCCGGCTTGGTGTTCCCAAACGGTGCGGGCCGACCTGAGAGCCTGGCCAATCTGCAGAACCGCCTATGGGGTCCACTGCAGATCGCGTGCGGGCTGACGGACCTGCGCCCAGACAAGGCCGGCAAGCTGGTGATCCGCCCACGCTATGGCCTGCATGTGCTGCGCCACTTCTATGCCAGCTGGCTGATCCACCAGGGATTTGCCCCGAAGCGGGTTCAGAGCTACATGGGCCACGCCACGATCAAGCTTACGCTCGACACCTATGGTCACCTGTGGCCGGATGACGCGGCTGACGTCGAGCGGCTGGCAGAGGCCGAAACCGCCCTTCTGCAACCGCCGCTGATCCTGGAAGCGACAAGCGTGCAACATGACGATGTAAGTACTTGAAATTGCAAGGCAGAGATGAAGACTGAAAATCCGCGTGTCGGTGGTTCAAATCCGCCCCTGGGCACCATCTCCCCCGGTTCAGTCCGAAGTTCCTGGTGCATCAGACACCGACGCCCGGACGAGAACATCCGGGCGTCACGGTAGTCCGTTCGAGCCGTTCTAGAGCTCGTCGCGCTCGGCCCGCTTGCGCAGCAGCTTGCGATACCGCCTGACCGCCTCGGCCTTCTCACGCGCCCGCCGCTCGGACGGCTTCTCGTAGTGCCGGCGCATGCGCATCTCGCGATAGAGCCCCTCGCGCTGCATCTTCTTCTTCAGCGCGCGGAGCGCCTGATCGACATTGTTGTCACGAACCTGAACTTCGACGATGGTCCTCACTCCGGAGCTGGTGAAAACGGGACGACAATACCCGTTCCCTCGTTTGAAGGCTGCGCTGCCCATAGCACAGGCGGGTAGCGGCGCCAACGGGTTCGACTCGTACTGGCGGAGCATCCGGGAGCAGGATAGAGATCGCTGATGAGTGTGCGTCCGCTAGCCCTGCTGGGCCAACCTATCCTGCTTCAGTCCGCGGTGCCGGTCGATGACGTGGCCAATCCTCGGGTGCAGAGCCTGATCGACGACATGGTCGAGACGATGCGTGCCGCCGATGGTATCGGCCTCGCCGCACCACAGGTCCACGAGTCGCTGCGGATTATCGTCGCCATGGAGATCGACGACCGGGCAGCACGCGAGGCGGGGAGGGCACGCGTGCTGGTCAACCCCGAGCTTACGCCGATCGGTGACGCGATGGAGCTCGCATTCGAGGGCTGCCTATCGATCCCTGATCTACGCGGCATGGTGCCACGCTTCCAGAAGGTGGCCTACCAGGCGCTGGACCGCGCCGGCGCGGCGATCTCGGGCGAGGCCAGCGGCTTATTCGCCCGCGTGCTCCAGCACGAAGTGGATCATCTCGACGGTGTCTTGTACCTTTCCCGGATGGCCGATCTGCGGCAACTTGCCTTCACCAGTGAGCTGGCACATCTGACTTCCTGGCTGCAGCAGGTGGGAGAACCCGTGTGAGCGACGCCCTGGTGGATCGCCGCGCCCTCAAGGACCGCGTGCTCGAGGCGGCTTTGTTGCACGCCGCGTTCGACGGCTGGAGTCGGCGCACGCTGGTCAATGCGGCTGCCGATGCCGATCTCGATTCCGCCGCGGCGCGACGGCTCTTTCCGCGTGGCGGCGACAGCCTGCTTGCTTGGCTCGACGACTGGGCCGATCGGCGGATGCAGGAGGCGGTGGCCGGGCAGGATCTGCAACGCCTGCCGGTGCGGCGCCGGATCTCCCTGCTGGTGCGGACCCGGCTGGAGTTGCTGACGCCGCACCGTGAGGCTATGCGGCGTGCGGCCATCGCCCGCGGCATGCCCGGAAACGTCATGGGTGCGGGACGTGCGCTCTGGGGAACGGTCGATCTGATGTGGCGGCTGGCAGGGCTAGGCGGCGAGCCGAGCGAAGGCCTCAGCTACTATTCCCGACGCGCCACCTTGGCCGGTGTGCTCGGGGCAAGCTTTCTCTACTGGCTCGACGACCGCTCGCTGGACTGTGCCGAGAGCTGGGCCTTCGTCGACCGGCGCATCGAGGACGTGATGCGCTTCGGCCGGGCCCGGACCGGGATCGAGCGCTGGTCGGGATGGCTGACCGGACGCGCCGGAGCGCCCGCAGCGCCGCGCTGAGCGGTTTAGGCCGAGCCGCATCACTCAGTAGGGCAGCAGCACATCGAGTACCTGCGCGCCGTAGCGCGGCTGCTGGACGTCCGTGATCTGACCGCGACCGCCATAGGCGACGCGCAACTCGGCGATCTTCTCGTGGCCGATGGTATTCTTGGGCGTGATGTCTTCCGGCCGCACGATGCCGGCTACGACGACCTCGCGCATCTCGAAGTTGACGCGCACTTCCTGTCGTCCCCGAATGACCATATTGCCATTGGGTAGGATCTGGGTGATCACCGCAGCAAGATTCATGCGGATTTCCTCCGCCCGGTTGACACCGCCGCGCCCGCTATTGTTCGATTGGCTGTTCATCTTGATGAAGTCGTCGGGGTCGACCGGGGTGCCGTCCTTGCCGTCGGGCAGCGCCTTGACCGCGAGATTCTGCAGACCGAAGAAGTCCGGGATACCCAGATGGTCATCGCTCTTGCGGGAACGCGTGGTCTGGTTCGACCAGTTGGCATTGTCCGACATCGTGACCTCCACCGTGAGCACGTCACCGACACGGCGGGCACGCTGATCACGAAAGAAGCCTTTCGCCCCGGATCGCCACAGCGAGTTGGCCCCGGCACTCTGCAGCGGCTCCGGGTCGGGCATCGGCAGCGAGACCGGCCGATAGCCGGGTTGCTGGACAGGGTTCTCAATCGGTGACAGGCGTGGCGCCTGACCAATCTCCGCCAAGCGCTCCGCCACGCTGCAGCCGCCGAGCCACAGGCCAAGCACAACGGTGACCGCCGTCCGCGCGATGCGGGCGCTCACGGGGCCACCTCCGGTCCATCGACCGCGACCCGACGTGGCCCGACCACGGTAGCGCGCCTGATCTGGCCGCTGGCCGAGTTCTGCACCCTGATCGACTGACCCTGGCGGCCCTGGTCCAGTGCCACGCCAGCACCAACAATCTCGAGGCTGCCGCGTGCGAACACCATGGTGGCGGGCTCGCCGCGGGCCACGAGCCATGGCGCCTCCACGTCGCCGGCACGCGCCGGCCGATCGGTGGCCAGGAAGCGGGTGGCCTGCAAGCCTATCACGTCCTCCATATGGCGCAGCGTATCGCCACGCACCGATGCGCTCGGGACGCGGGCCACACGCATGTCTTCGGGCCCGATGGTCTCGCCGCGGCCGATGGGTCTGGCGGGCAGGATGACGTTGACCCAGTCCCGTACTCGGCCATGGCTCTCTATCACCGTCGTCTCGCCCGAGCCGAGCGTGGCCCGGAGACGCGCCTCGTAGCGTCCGGTACTTTGATCATGAACGAGATCACCGAGCACCACCCGCATCGGCGAGGCCGCACGGTTGGGAATGGGTGCCGCCGGTATCACGACGTCGACGGTCGCATCGGCACCCATGCCGCGGGCCAACAGTTCCGTGCCGATCAGATCGGCCACCGCCGCCGGTGTGAGCGGCTGACCCGGCGCCAGTAACGTGTCGGCAGCTGCAGCCGGCCAACCGACCATGCAGCCCATCAGCAAGACGGCCTTGCGGGCGAGGAAACGCAACGGCTGCCCTACCGCAGCTGCGTGACAGTGGCCATCATCTCGTCCGAAGCCGTGATGACCTTGGAGTTCATGTCATACGCCCGCTGGGCTGCGATCAGCGCAGTGATCTCCTGCACCGGATTGACATTGGAGCTTTCCAGAGAGCCCTGCAGCACCGTGCCCAGGCCTTCCGTTCCAGGTGGTCCCGCCAACGCGGGCCCAGACGCCGCCGTTTCCTGCAGCAGGTTGCTGCCGGTGGCCTCGAGGCCGGCCTCGTTGACGAAGGTCGCCAGCTGCAGCTGGCCGAGCTCCTGCTCGGCGACCTGTCCCGCAATCTTGGCCGAAACCAAGCCTTCCTGGTTAATCGACACCTCGACCGCATCCTGCGGCACGGTCACACCCGGGCTCACCATGTAGCCGTCAGGCGTGACCAGCTGGCCCTCCGGGCTGAGCTGAAAGTTGCCGGAGCGCGTGTAGGCGAATTCTCCGCTCGGAAGCTCCACCACGAAATAGCCGCTGCCCTGGATCGCGAGGTCGAAACTGTTCTCGGTATTGACGAATTCGCCCTGCTCGTGAATGCGGTAGACGGCGGCGGTCTTGACGCCCAGCCCCAGCTGCACACCGGCCGGGACGACAGTGCCTTCGGCGGAGGATGTGGCTCCGATCCGTCTCTGGCTCTGGTAGAGAAGATCCTGGAACTCGGGTCGACGCCGCTTGTAGCCGGTGGTCGTCATGTTGGCGATATTGTTGGAAATCACCTCGACATGGAGCTGCTGGGCCATCATTCCGGTAGCGGCGACACTCAACGAGCGCATGGTAGGCAATCTCCTTCGGCACCATTCATAGCGTCCATCCCTTTCGGGTTGGTTAAGCCGCGGTACGGATGGTCCGCTCGATCGCCTGCCGCTCGAGTTCGTGCTCGGTGTCGAGCAGCTTCTGTGTGCCCTCGAACGCCCTTACCGTCTCCAGCATGGCCGTCATCTCGACAACGGGCTGCACGTTCGAGCCTTCGAGCGCACCCTGCACCACACGGGTGGTGGAAGCAGGTGCCGGAAACTCCGTGGCGGCCAGCAGACCGTCGCCGGTGCGCTCCAACGACTGCTCATGCGCAAAGTCGACAATGCCGAGACGGCCCAATGGGCCAGATCGCCCGGAGATCGTTCCGTCCGGCCCGACAGTGATCGCCAAGTCGTCCGCCGGCAGGCTGATCGGGTTGCCGCCGTCGTCCAGCACGGGATGGCCCTCCGGCCCGACCAGCCTGCCTTCGGCATCCAGCTCGAGGCGCCCGGCCCGACCGTACCGGGTTCCCGCAGGGGTCGCGAAGCTGAGGTAGCCGCTGCCGTCGAGCGCCACATCCAGCGGATTCCCGGTC
>JAPJRA010000114.1:0-1849 GCA_030824835.1 Geminicoccaceae bacterium
TTTTATGGGTTGCCGTGCTGGCCATGCTGCCGTCGCTCGCGGCGCGGGCCGGCATCGGGGACGCCGGCTTGTGTGCCGATGCGATCCGCGCGATCGAGACGAAGGCCTCGTTGCCCCCGGGGCTGCTGGGCGCGGTGGCGGTCAGCGAATCCGGCAAGTACGACATGGAACGGCGCGGGGCTGCGCCCTGGCCCTGGACCGTCAACAGCCAGGGCGACGGCCGCTATTTTGCCACCGCGGCCGAGGCGATAGCGCATGTCGAAGCGCTGCGGCGAAGCGGGCGGCGCAATATCGACGTTGGCTGCATGCAGATCAACCTGATGCACCACCCCGATGCGTTCGCGAGCCTCGAGGAGGCATTCGAGCCGAACCACAACGTCGCCTACGGGGCGAGATTTCTCGGCCAGCTGCGGGACGAGACGCAATCCTGGACCCGCGCCGTCGAGCGCTACCACACGGCCGATATCGATCGGGGTCGCTCCTATCGGGAAAAAGTCTACGAGCGTTGGCAGGCAGCTCGTCCGGACCCTGGGCAGCCGCCCGAACCGAAGCTCACGGCGCCAGTGGAGCGCGCGAGCCCGACGGCGAACGCACCGCCGGTCGTGCTGCGGACGGCGCCCGACCGCCGCCGCCTGGTTCCCCTGCGTGGCCGCGGTTTCATCAGTCTCGCCAAGGCTCAAAGCGGCGTCGCAATCCTGCGGCCGTCCCCGCCCGGCAAATTGAAGCCGATCGTCCGACCGCCGGCCCGGGCCGCGACCGGCCGCGTCCGCCTGATGCCGCTGCGGCGCAACGTCGTCGCGCTCCCGCCGTGAGCCGGGCCCGGAGGGCGGGAGCAGTGCTCGAGCCGCTCCGATCGGCAGCGACAGCCGCGGCGGCGCATTGTCAGCGGCCCCCGTCGGCCGTAGAACGGCGCGGTCCGCAGCGCCGGGAGCCCACTGGTGTCGATCCTGTCTTCCAACCTCGCCCGCATCAAGCCGTCGCCCACCATCGCCGTCACCAACCTCGCCCGCGAGTTGCAGGCGCAGGGACGCGACGTGATCGGGCTCGGGGCCGGCGAGCCTGATTTCGATACGCCCGACCACATCAAGGAAGCGGCGATTGCCGCGATCCGCCAGGGGCAGACCAAGTACACCGCGGTCGACGGCACGCCGGCGCTGAAGCAGGCCGTCGTCGACAAGTTCAAGCGCGAGAACGGCATCACCTACCGCACCGACGAGATCAGCGTCGGCACCGGCGGCAAGCAGGTGCTCTACAACGCGCTGATGGCGACCCTGAACCCGGGGGACGAGGTGGTGATCCCCGCTCCCTACTGGGTCTCCTATCCCGACATGGCGTTGCTCGCCGGCGGCACGCCGGTGTTCGTGTCGTGCCCGGAGCAGACCGGCTTCAAGCTGCGGCCGGAGGATCTGGACGAGGCGATCACCCCCAAGACCAAGTGGGTGCTGCTGAACTCGCCCAACAACCCGACGGGTGCGGCCTACAGCGAGGCCGAGCTGAAGGCGCTGACCGAGGTGCTGGTCCGCCATCCGCACGTCTGGCTGATGACCGACGACATGTACGAGCACTTGGTCTACGACGATTTCCGCTTCACGACACCGGTGCAGGTCGAGCCGTCGCTGCAGGGCCGCACACTCACCGTGAACGGCGTATCCAAAGCCTATGCGATGACCGGCTGGCGGATCGGCTATGCCGGCGGGCCCAAGGAGCTGATCCGGGCCATGGGCATCATCCAGTCGCAGTCGACCTCGAACCCGTCGTCGATCAGCCAAGCCGCGGCCGTGGCGGCGCTGAACGGCGATCTGTCGTTCCTGGCCGAGCGCAACGCCGTCTATCGGCAGCGCCGCGACCT
>JAPJRA010000114.1:1859-8768 GCA_030824835.1 Geminicoccaceae bacterium
TCTGAACAACGCGCCCGGGCTCCGCTGCCACCGGCCGGAGGGTGCCTTCTATGTTTACCCGAGCTGCGCGGGGGCGATCGGTCGACGCACGGCCAAGGGCGCCCTGCTGCAAACCAGCGCCGATTTTGCCGCGAAGCTGCTCGAGGACGAGGGTGTGGCCGTCGTCCACGGCACGGCGTTCGGCCTCGATCCCTATTTCCGCATTTCCTATGCCACCGGCACGCATCTGCTGGAGGATGCGTGCGGCCGCATCATCCGCTTCTGCGAGCAGCTCCGGGACTAACGGCCGCCGGCGGGCCACCATGATCGACGCCTACGGCCATTGACGTCACGGGCTCGAGGCACAGCTTCGCTGCGTGTCGATCACCCGAGTGGAACAGCCCGCATGGATCAGGTTTCCGAGCCGTCGGCGACGAGGTCGAGCCGGTTGGTGGCCGATGGCCCGCCTTTGTGGACGGTGGCCCTGACCTTCATCGGTGTAATTTTGATCGCGATGAGCGACATCGGGCCCGCCGGGGGCATGCTCGTCGTCGCAGTCGGCCTGATTGCCACCGTAGCCCTCGAGTTCCGGGCCTGGAGCGCCGGCACGCCCGGTGACCGCGAGGCTGCCAACGCCAGCTTTGCTTCGCTGCCGGCACGGCTCCAGCGGGCGCAGGCCCGGCGCATCGAGCGCAACCGCTGGCGCTGACCGCTCAAGGCGGCGGCGTGCCTCCGGGGCTTGGTAGCACGAGATCGGCGATCACCGGCAGGTGGTCGGAGTGGACGTAGGGGCCGAGGGCAAAGCCGGCGACACCGATGTCGGGCGACACCAGGACGTGGTCCACCGGTGCGCCGAGCCAGGCCAGATGCGGTGGCAGCAGCATCGGCTGCCGGGTCGCCCGACGCAGCGTGCCGCCGGCGTCACGGAGCTCTGCCGTGGCGTTGACGTCGCGGAACAGGAACGACCATGGGGGCGTGTTGAAGTCGCCCAGCATGATCCGCGACCGATCGCCATCGCGCGCGCGCGCCGTGTCGGCTACCCAAGCGAGCTGGGCGTTGCGAGTGGTCCACTGGGCTAGAGACCGCGGCGTCGGCGGGTGCACGGCGTAGACGACCAGTGGCTGGTCGTGAACGTCAATCTCGGCGCGCAGCGGCCGATCCCACGCCGTGTTGTACTCGGCCGCGGGCGGGTCCAGGAGGGCGGCCGACAGGATTGGCAAACGACTGAGAAGCATCGTCTGGTTCGGGCGAAAGCCGACGGCCGGGATTCGGTAGGGATAGATCTGGGCGAGTGCGGCCAGTTGCTGCTCCCAGTAGGGGTTGATCTCCTGGAGGGCGATCACGTCGGCGTCGCTCTCGCGCAGGAACTCGATCAGTGAGTGGCCGCGGCGATTGTCGCCCAGCACGTTGAGGGTCACCACCTTCACCGGGGGCCCGGCGGCAGATGGAAGGGCGGCATGGCCCGCCGGCACGAGGATGGCCGCGAGATTTGCGGTGGCTGCGGCTAGTGCCAGGCCGACCGCCAAGCGCTGCCTGATTAGCCAAGCCAGGCCGACCAGCAACAGCGCGACCACCAGCAGATGAGGCCGCCAGAAGGTGAGCAGGTCGAGCAGCCAGGCCCAGCGGCCGCCGAACGACAGGAACGTGATGACGACGAGCGCGAGCGTCAGGACCAGGACGCCCAGACCCGCGCGTCGCCGCCAGCCAGGTGGAGAGCCGGCGACCCACTCCCAGGATGGGAGAGTCTGTGACGCCGAGTGTTCAATGCTCAAGGTCGCTCCGTCCGCAGCTGCTTCTTTTGCATCGCAGCATTCGCCCTGGCCTGCAACCCTGCGTTTCGTTACGTTCGCTCCAGGCTACGGTGGGAGCACGGGAGGCGATTAGTCCACTGTCAGACTGACCTCGCCCAGCCCTTCCACGACAATGCGGAAGGTCGCCGGCCGGGTTACCCAGTGAACCGCGGTGATGCTGCCGAGGCTCACGAAGTTGCCGGCCGCCAGCCCGAGGCCCAGCGACGAGCGATGATCGGCGAGCCAGGCGAGGGCATCCAGCGGATGACCCAGGAGCGCGTCGCTGCGGCCGGTGGCGAGCAGCGTGCCGTCCTCGAATGTGCGCGCGGTGAGGGCCGCAAGGTCGAGCCGACGCCAGTCGGGTGCGGGGGAGCCCAGGACGCTGCCGGCGTCGAAGGCGTTGTCGGCGATCAGCGTCGCGGCACCGACGGTGGTGAAATCGGTGTAGCGGTCGTCGACGATCTCGATCGCGGCCATCATCTCGCCCACCGCCTCGCCGACCTCCGCTCGGGAGTAGGGCAGGGGCCGGGGTGGCAGCGCCAGCGCCAGCCGCACGGCGATCTCGGTCTCGATGCCGAGCCGGCGGAAGTCGGCGCGCGCGACGGTGCCGCCGTCCTCGTGAACCTGGCGCTCGAAGATCTCGCCGGCCAACGGCTCGGGGGCGCGGATGTAGCGCCGCATCGTCTCGGTGGTACCACCGATCTTGTGGCCGACACGATGGCCGAGATGCGGCTCGAGCAGAGCGTTGGCCCGTTCCTGGACGGCATATCCGTCGAGAAGGCTCGACACCCCATCGAGCCTGGGCAGCGGCTCACGCTTCAGGCGACACCTGGCCACCCGCTCGGCTGCCGCCGCCAGCACCTGCTCGTCCATGCTCGCCTCCCTGCTGCCGCTGCAGTTTGACAGGTCGCGGCGGTGGCTTCTAGCGTGGCCAAGGTGATCGGAGGAGCGATGATCGACGAGGTGGCGGCGCGGATTGAGGCCAAGCGCGACGAAATCGTGGCGCTGACGCAGGCCCTGGTCCGGATCCCGACGATCAATCCGCCGGGTGACGCCTACCGGCCTTGCGCCGAGCTGATCGGCGAGCGGCTCCGGCGGCGAGGCTTCGCCGTCAGCTACATTCGGGCGGAGGGCACGCCCGGCGACAGCGAGCGTCTGCCGCGGGTCAATGTCGTGGCGCGGCGCGACGGTGCCGTGCCCGGGCCTTGTGTGCATTTCAACGGCCATATCGACGTGGTGCCGGCCGGCCAGGGCTGGAGCATGGACCCGTGGGCAGGTGAGGTCCGCGACGGCCGTGTCCATGGCCGGGGCACCTGCGACATGAAAGGCGGACTGGCGGCCGCAATCGTTGCCGTGGAGACGCTGCTGGAATGTGGCCGGCCACTGCCGGGGGCGCTCGAGATCTCGGGCACGGTCGACGAGGAATCGGGTGGTTTCGGCGGCGTCGCGTTCCTCGCCGGGCAGGGCCTGTTCTCCAAGCCGCGGGTCGACCACGTGATCATTCCCGAGCCGCTCAACGTCGATCGGGTCTGCATTGGCCATCGCGGCGTGTGGTGGGCCGAGATCGAGACCCATGGCCGGATCGCGCACGGCTCGATGCCGTTCCTGGGCGACTGCGGGGTCCGCCACATGGGCGCCGTGCTCGATGCCTTCGAGCGCCAGCTGTGGCCACGCTTGGCGGCGCGGCAGACCGCGATGCCGGTGGTGCCGGCGGCGGCGCGGGCGTCCACGCTCAATCTCAACTCGCTGCATGGCGGCCAGCCGGAAGGGCATGACGGTCTGCCCAGCCCCTGTGTCCCCGACAGCTGCCGCATGGTGATCGACCGGCGGTTCCCGATCGAAGAGGATCTGGCAGCGGTGAAGGGCGAGGTGCATGCTATTCTCGAGTGGCTGGCCAGGGAGCGGCGCGGGTTTGCCTACAGCGTGCGCGACCTGATGGAAGTGCATCCGGTGCTTGCGGACCCCGGCCTGCCGGTGCCGCAGGCCGTGGCCGGGGCGATCCGGGCGGTGCTGGGGCGCGAGGCGCAGTTCGTCTGCTCGCCCGGCACCTACGACCAGAAGCACGTCGCCCGCATCGGCCATCTGCACGACTGCGTGGCCTACGGGCCGGGCATCCTCGATCTCGCCCACCAGCCGGACGAGTTCGTGGCGATCGACGATCTGGTGGCGTCGGCCAAGGTGATGGCGCTGGCGGCACTGCAGCTCCTGGGAGGAACGCGGTGATCAGGCCGGGACCGCGCAACAGCCTGACCGACGTCGCAGGCCTGCTGGTGGGCAATGCCGAGGATCATGGGGCGCGGACGGGTGTCACCGTGGTGCTGGCCGAGCAGTCGGTCATGGCCGCGGCCGATGTGCGCGGCGGTGCGCCCGGGACCATCAACACCGACGCGCTGCGCCATGGCGGGCTGATCCAGAAGGTGGACGGTGTGGTCCTCTCGGGCGGCTCGGTGTTCGGGCTGGAGGCGGCGACGGGGCTGATCGGCTGGCTCGCGGCACGCGGGCGCGGCTTCGCTGGCTGGGGGCCGTGCCTGCCGATCGTCACCGGTGCCATCCTGTTCGACCTGATCAACGGCGGTGACAAGGCGTGGGGCGGGCAGCCGCCCTACCGCGACCTCGCCCATGCCGCGGCCGAATCGGCCGGGGTCCGGGTAGCGCTGGGCAATGCCGGGGCCGGGCTGGGGGCACTCGCCGGCACGCTCAAGGGCGGCCTGGGCACGGCCTCGGCGGCCGACGCCAGCACGGGCATCACGGTAGCCGCCCTGGTGGCGGTCAACTCGGTGGGCTCCGTGACGATGCCGGGCAGCGACACGATGTGGGCCTGGCATCTCGAGCAAGCGGGTGAGCTGGGTGGGCAGGGGGCGCCACGCGTCGGCACGGGCCACGCCTTCGAGACCAAGCGCGGCATCGGCATGAACACCACGATTGGGGTGGTGGCGACCGATGCCGCGCTCGACCATGGCGCGGCGCAGCGCCTCGCGGCCATGGCACAGGGCGGCTACGCCTACGCTATCCGCCCGATCCACACGCCGTTCGACGGCGACACCGTGTTCGCGTTGGCGACCGGGGCAGTGCTGCTGCCGGACCGGCCGGACGCGCTGGTACGCCTGGGGACGATCGCGGCGGACGTCGTGGCGCGGGCGGTGATGCGCGGGGTGTACGAGGCGGAAAGTCTGGGGGAGTTCGTGGGCTACCGGGACCGGTGAGGGGGCTGTGCCGGGCCTCAGCTCAAGCCGCGAGTCTGAGCATATGGGCGTCGTGGCGGGTGAGGAAAGCGCGCAGGCGGTCGGCATAGTCCGCGTCCACGGCCGCGGCGACGCTCGGGCGCTGCGTCAAGGCTGACCGCCAGCGGCGGATCTTGGGTGTGGTGGTGAACAGGCCGAGATCGCTGATGGTGTCGAACACGTCGAAGTAGCGGAAGATCGGGCCGAACACCGCATCGACCAGACTGAAGTGCTCGCCGGCGAAGTAGGGCCCGTGGCCGAGCGTCGTCTCGACGCGGGCGAACTTCGTCGCCAGCGCCGCCTGCTTGCTCCTGAACATATCGTCGTGCGGCGTCGTCTCCAGCCCCCAGATGTCGGCCAGGATCGCCGAGCCGAACTCCATCCAGCCGCGATGTTGCGCCCGCGCGATGGGGTCGTGCGGATGCAGCCGCGGCCCGGGCTGGGTCTCCTCGATGTACTCGCAGATGGCGGCGCTCTCGAAGAGTACCGCCGTGCTGCCGTCGGGGTGCCTCACCTGTAGCAGCGGCACCTTGCCCAGCGGTGAGATGGCGGCGAACCAGGCCGGCTTCTCGGCGAGGTCGACCATGATGCGCTCGAAGGGCGCGCCCTTTTCGGCGAGGGCGATCGCGGCGCGCTGCACGTAAGGGCAGAGATGATGGCTGACGAGGGTGAGCTGGGTCATGGCGGGCTCCGACGACAGAGGTATCCGAGCCGACTACCTTTGTCGTTCACGCAAGAGAATATACCATCTGGGCAAGATGAGTGTGCCCCACGAGCAAAGTCGGATTCAGCTGGAAGATCTGCGCCTGCTGGCGGCGGTGGCCGAGGCCGGCTCGCTGGCCGGTGCCGCGCGGCGGCTCCGGATCAATCATGCCAGCGCTTGGCGGCGGCTCGGGGCGTTGGAGGGCCGGTTGGGCGTGCGGCTGTTCGAGCGCGGCCGGGACGGCTATGCGCCGACGGCGGCAGGCGAGGAGTCGATCGCGACTGCCGCCCGCACCCTGGCTGCGCTGGCCGAGCTCGAGCGACGACTGGCCGGCCAGGATGTCCGGCCGACCGGCCCGGTGCGGCTCACGACGACCGAGACGCTGGTGGAGCTGGTGGCGCCGGCGCTGGCCGAGCTGCGCCGGACCCATCCAGGGATCGTCGTCGAGCTGGTCACCGACAATGCCTTCTTCAGCCTGACCCGCCGCGATGCGGACATCGCCCTGCGGCCGGCCACGGCGGCCCCGGAAGGGCTGGTGGCGCGGCGCCTCGGCACGGTGGCCACGGCCGCCTACGCCAGCCACGCCTACGCCGACGGACGGGCTGAGGTCGACAGTGCTGCCATGGACTGGCTGGCCCCTGACGACAGCCTCGCGCATCTCGGCTCGGCGCGCTGGATCGCTGCCCAGGTCCCGACGGACAGGATCGTCTTCCGCGCGAGCTCGCTCACCGCATTGCGGGCGGCTGCGCGTGCGGACATGGGCGTCGCGCCGCTGCCCTGCTGCATCGGCGATCCCGACCCAGCGCTGGTGCGGATAGGCCCGCCCGAGCCCGCCATGGAATCGGCGCTATGGCTGCTGACCCATCCCGACCTGCGCGGCACCGGCCGGGTCCGGGCCGTGCTGGATCTGCTGGGGCGGCGCTTCACCCGCCACCGCCGACTGCTCGAAGGAACGGCGTGAGGGACGCCTGTGGCCTCAGTCGCGCCGCAGCCAGGCCGTGAACCTGTCCTGCCAGTCCGGATGCCAGCGCGACAGCGGCGGGCGATTCTCGGTGATGTCCTGGGCGGCCCAGAGGATGCGGCGCTCGTCGAGGCTGCGGGAGACGTCGTTGTCGGGGCAGAGGATGTAGAAGTCGCCGTGCTCCAGCGATTCCAGCATGAACTCGACGGTCTGGTCGGGCGTCCAGCTGTCTGACTCCAGCCCGGGCTCCTCGGA
>JAPJRA010000115.1 GCA_030824835.1 Geminicoccaceae bacterium
CTCTTGATCATGACCGACGACGCCGGCTTCGGCGTGCCCAGCACCTTCGGCGGCGTGATCCCGACGCCGACCATGGACCGCATCGCCAAGGCAGGGCTGCGCTACAACCGGGTGTTCTCGACCGCGCTGTGCTCGCCGACGCGGGCGGCGCTGATCACCGGCCGCAACCATCATTCGGTGGGCTTCGGCGTGATCGCCGAGCAGGCCACGGGCTTTCCCGGATACGACAGCGTCATCGGCAAGGACACCGCCACCATCGGCCGCATCCTGCGCGACAACGGCTATGCCACGGCATGGTTCGGCAAGGACCACAACACCCCGTCCTTCCAGGCGAGCCAGGTCGGGCCGTTCGACCAGTGGCCGACCGGCATGGGGTTCGACTATTTCTACGGGTTCGTCGGCGGCGACGCCAACCAGTGGGGCCCGAACCTGTTCCGCAACACGACGCAGATCTATCCCTTCGAGGAGCACAAGGGCACCTTGAAGATGGATCGGAACGGGGCGCCGATCTGGCCGGTCAGCGGCAAGGAGAGCAACTGGAATATGATCACCGCGATGGCCGACGACGCCATCGACTGGATGACCCGGATCAACCAGACCGACCCGAGCCAGCCGATCTTCCTGCACTACGTGCCGGGGGCCAGCCACGCCCCGCACCACCCGACCAAGGAGTGGGTGGACAAGATCCACGCCCTGCATCTGTTCGACGACGGCTACGAGAAGCTGCGCGAGCGCATCTTCGAGAACCAGCAGAAGTTGGGCGTGATCCCCAAAGGTTTGAAGCTGACGCCGTGGCCTGCCGACATTCTGACCCCCTGGGACAAGCTCTCACCGGAGGCGAAGAAGCTCTATATCCGCCAGGTCGAGGTATTCGCCGCCTACGTCGCCTACAACGACTATGAGATGGGCCGTGTGATCCAGGCCTTCGAGGATCTGGGCAAGCTCGACAACACGATCGTCATCTATCAGAACGGCGACAACGGCACGAGTGCCGAGGGTGGGCCGGAAGGCACCTTCAACGAGGTCGCGTTCTTCAACGGCGTGCGCCCGTCGGTGGAGGACCAGACCAAGTTCTACGACGCCTGGGGCACCGAGCTCGCCTACAACCACATGTCGGCCGGCTGGTCGTGGGCCTTCGACACGCCGTTCGACTGGTTCAAGCAGAACGCCGACCGGCTCGGCGGCACCAACCAGAACATGGTGATCTCCTGGCCCGCGCGCATCAAGGACCAGGGCGGGCTGCGCCAGCAGTTCATGCACGTCATCGACTATGTGCCGACGATCCTCGAGCTCACCGGCATCGCGGCCCCGGAGTATGTCGACGGGATCAAGCAGAGGCCGATCGAGGGCACGAGCTTCGCCTACACCCTCGACCCGGCCAATGCCACAGCGCCGTCCCGGCATACGCGCCAGTATTTCGAGATGATGGGCCAGTGGGCGATGTACGACGATGGCTGGATGCTCAGCACCAAGGTCAATCGCGTGCCTTGGGACGCCTACAGCCCGGCCAACCCTGATCCGCTGAACAATCAGATTTTCCAGCTCTACAACCTCGACCAGAGCTGGAACCAAGCCGACGACATTGCCGCCGAGCACCCGGACAGGGTCGCGGAATTGCGGGCGGAGTTCCTCGAGGAGGCCAAGAAGTACCAGGTCCTGCCGCTCGACGCCTCGGTCGGGGCGCGGGTTGCAGCACAGCGTCCGAGCTTGACCGCGGGCCGCAAAGAGATGGTCTACACCCGGCCGATGACCGGCCTGCCGCAAGGCGATGCCCCGTATTTGCTCAATACCTCCTACGCCATCACCGCGGACATCACGGTTCCAGAGGGCGGCGCCGAGGGTATGATCGTGACCTCCGGCGGGCGCTTCGCGGGGTTCGGCTTCTACCTGCTCAAGGGCAAGCCGGTGTTCGTATGGAACCTGCTCGATCTCGAGCGGTCCAAATGGGAGGCTCCGGAGGCGCTGGCACCCGGCCGCCACGTCCTCGAGTTCGACTTCACCTACGACGGGCTGGGCCTCGGCACGATGGCGTTCAACGACTTCTCCGGCATCGGCAGAAGCGGGACCGGCACGCTCAAGGTGGACGGCAAGGAGGTCACGACCCGCAAGATGGAGCGCACGATTCCCATCATCCTGCAATGGGACGAGAGCTTCGACATCGGCTCCGACACGATCACGGGCGTAAACGACGCGGATTATCTGCCGCCGTTCCCGCTCACCGCCAAGTTCAACAAGCTGACGATCTCGATCAACCGTCCCCAACTCTCGCCGGCGGACGTGCGGAAGCTTGAAGAGGGGTTGACCAAAAGCAAGGACGGCTAGTTAACGGGCGCCACATCGGGTAGGCGGAACTCCGAGAAGGCGTCGGGAAATTCAGGGCGGGATGCTTCGACGCGCTCTCTTCGTCGCCATGCCTCCAGCCCATGATGCGCCAGTTCGCGGCATTGTATTGAATGAGACCGTAGACGGAGTGGGAGAGCGATGGATCCGATGCGAATCAGCCGCCGGGCTGCGGCCATAGGCGGATTGAGCTTGTTGGGCACGGCTGCGGCGGCGCGAGCAGCCGGGCCCGGCGAGGGCCTGCTCGGCGCGGTCGATGGCCTGGAGCCGTTCTGGACCGCCACCGACGCGTACATTTACGGCTACCCGCTGGTCACCATGGAGTTCACCCGCCGGGTGATGACCAACGTCGCAGAGCCGGCCGGCACCCGTGGTCCGATGGGCCAGTTCGTGCGGGCGCGCTCGTATCCCGACGCCTCGTTCCGAGACGTCACCGCACCCAACGCCGACACGCTCTACACCACGGCCTGGGTCGACCTCGCCGCCGAGCCCTGGGTGCTGAGCATCCCCGACATGAAAGACCGCTACTTCCTGTTCCCGATGCTCGACGGCTGGACCAACGTGTTCCAGGTCCCCGGCTCGCGGACCACCGGCACCGGCGCCCAGACCTACGCGATCACCGGCCCCGGCTGGTCAGGCAAGCTGCCGGACGGGGTGATGCAGTATGAGGCGCCAACAGATCTCGTCTGGATCCTGGGCCGGATCTACTGCACCGGCACACCCGAGGATTATGCAGCAGTCCATGCGCTGCAGGACCAGTGCCAGCTCGTCCCGCTCAGCGCCTGGGGCAAGGCCTACACGCCGTCGGCCGGCAGGGTCGACCCGACGATCGACATGAAGACGGCGGTCCGCGACCAGGTGAACGCGCTCGACGCCAAGGCCTACTTCACCCTCCTGGCCCAACTGATGAAGTCCAACCCGCCTTCTGCCAGCGACGCGCCGGCACTCGCGAACTTCGCCAAGATCGGGCTGGTACCGGGTCAGGACTTCGACGCCGGCAAGCTCGATGCCGACTTTGTCGGGCGGATCCCCAAGATGGCCTTTGACCGAATCATGCTGCAGTTCAAGGTCAACGACGCCGTCAAGCACATCAACGGCTGGAACTTCACCACCCAGACCGGCCTCTACGGCAGCGATTACTTGATGCGGGCGTTGGTCACCGCGATCGGGCTCGGCGCCAACCGGCCGCAGGACGCCGTCTACCCGACCTCGCTCAAGGACGCGAAGGGCGGCAGCTACGACGGGGCGCACCGCTACGTCATGCACTTCCCCAAGGGCCAGCTGCCGCCGGTCCAGGGCTTCTGGTCGCTGACCATGTACGACGAGAACTATTTCTTCGTCGCCAACCCCCTGAACCGCTACTCGATCAGCGCCCGTCAGAAGCTCCAGGCCAATCCCGACGGCTCGGTCGACCTCCTGATCCAGCACGACTCGCCGGGTGCCGCCAAGGAATCGAACTGGCTGCCGGCGCCGGCCGGCAAGTTCGTGCTGATGCTGCGGATGTACTGGCCACACGAAAAAGATCCCTCGATCCTCGACGGGTCCTGGAAGATTCCGGCCGTGACCAAGGTCGGCTGAACCGCGACTCATGCCACTGGCATCAGATCGCAAGAAATTGCGCTTGCCGTTCGCGTCGAGTCTGGCCGCGCTGGCTGTGGAGTAAACGATGATCTCGCGTCACGCCTGCCGTTCCAACCCGTTCCGGCAGCCTCGCCCTGAGTGCCCCTCACGGGTGCCTTTGACGCCGTGCTCGCTCGTTCCGCGGTCAGCCAAGCCGCCATCGACAACACGCCAGTCTTCGATCAGCGGGCGCAGCCAGAGGCGAGTGAGTGGCGCAGGCGAGTGAGCAAGATGGACAGGAGCGGTAGAGAGACACCGTCACGCCTCGGAAGATCACAACCTCCCGCCATCTTCGGCGCGACGTCAAAGCTGGACCTCGGGTCGGGGATGCTAAGGCCGAGCGCAGCGGCGCTGGCGTTGCTCGTCCTTCTCGCCCAGGGCCATCAGGCGCGGGCGCAGCAGGCTTCGGCGCCGGGCCCTGGTGCGTCGGTGCCGGTCGAGACGCAGGCGGCGCCCTGGACGCTGAGCATCACGCCCTACGTCTGGGCGACGGCGCTGAAAGGCGATGTCGGGGTCGGCAAGACCAAGGCCAACGTGGATGCCAGCTTCAGCGACATCCTGAAAAACCTCAACGGGGCCCTGATGCTCAGCCTGGAGCTGCGCAAGGGCCGCTTCGGGATCCTGTCGGACAGTGTCTTCGCCCAGCTCGAGGACGACGCCGCTTCGGAGCGCGGTCGGGTGAAGGTCGATGCCAAGGTGAACCAGTTCATCCAGAACCTCGCCGGGACCTTCCGGATCGGCACCTGGCAGCTCGCGGACTTCGGCGCGACCGGGCCGCTGTCGCTCACCGTCGATCCCTATGCCGGCGTCCGCTACACCTATCTGGACAGCGAGCTGGACGGCAAGCTCGACCTGCCGGATCTCGGCGTCAGTGCCCGTCGCACGGCCGAGCAAAGCGAGGACTGGGTCGACCCGATCGTGGGCCTGCGCACGACGTGGACGCTGGGCGAGCATTGGAGCCTGGTGGCCGCGGGCGACGTCGGCGGCATCAGCACCAGCGACCAGTACAGCGCCGAGGCCTTCGGCCTGATCGGTTTCCGGTTCGGGCTGTTCGGCGTGAACAACGCCAACCTGTTCGGCGGCTACCGGGTGCTTCATCAGAAATACGAGAACGGCAGCGGCCGCGACAAGTTCGACTGGGACATGACCATGCACGGACCCATCGCCGGCCTGAAGATCACCTTCTGAGCACGAAGAAACTCATCGATGCGGCACGCATGGATTGTCGGGCCCTGCTTGGCCGTACTGGCGGGCTGCGCCCAATACAGGGCCGAGAACACGGCGCTCACGAGCAATCCCAGTATGCAGGCGCAGATCCAGAACTTCTACGATCAGAACGCGACCAAGGACGATTGGTACTGCAACGAGGTGCAGCTCGACACGATCGACAAGAGCAAGGTGGTGCGGCAGACGGCGAGCCAAGTCGTGGTTGCGGTCACCTACTACTTCAACTCGTTCGACGAGAGTGTGGGCGGTGGTGGTGGCCAGTGCCAGGGCTTCAACACCCGCTTCTTCACCTTCGACAAGGCGACGGGCGGTCAGCTCAGCCTCGTGTCGATGTCCGGGCCGCAGCGGGAAGTGAACGGCTGACAGCGATATGCGCGTCGCTGGCGTCAGCTGTCGCTACGGCATTCATTGTTGCTGCCCCGGGAGGTGGCGCCGAAGCTGTAGTCCAGCTTGACCTCCGCCGGCGGTTCCACCTCAAGCTTCAGCGAGCGGGCGTAAGATGGTCCTGGTCGCGTCAGGGAGCATGGCTGAGGCCGCAATGACACCGCTGCCGATGCCCGACGATCAGCCATCGCCAGATGACATCCGAGCATGCCTCGGGAAGCTCCTCGCAGGTAAGGTGGGGCAGCTACTGGCCAGCCGTACGGAGCGGCTTAAGGCATTCCTGGCAGCAGGTGAAAGTGCCCGAATGGCGAGATCGCTCGGTCAGCACTCGGAATCCGATCCGCACGGTGGCGGGCCGCCCGGATGATGATTCTGGACCGGGCGGTGCGTGCCGCGCCGTCGGGATCGTTGCGGGACCTGTTGCTGGCCATTGATGCGAGGTAAGCCATTGCCGACGGCGACGATGCTACCCAGAAGCGCCAACGGCGAGGCTCCAATGACCGCGATCGCATCCATCGAACCCGGCTTCTACCGGGTGCCGCTCCCCTCCGTGCTGACCGACAGCACGCATGGCGAGATGCGCGCCTTCGAGCTCTGCACGGTGCGCATCCGCGACACGGACGGCGCGGAGGGCGTCGGCTACACGTTCACGGTCGGCCGCAACGGCGGGGCCATCCACGACATCCTGGCGCGCGAGGTGCCCGAGATCCTGGCCGGCGACGATGCCGACCTGATCGAGCGGTTGTGGCAGAAGCTCTGGTGGGCGCTGCATTACGGCGGCCGCGGCGGGCCTTCGGTGCTCGCGATCTCGGCCGTCGACATGGCCCTTTGGGACCTCAAGGCCAAGCGCGCCGGGACGGCTCTTTGGCGACTCCTCGGCGGCTACGACCCCAGGGTCCCCTGCTATGCCGGCGGCATCGACCTCGATCTGCCGCTGGACGGGCTCCTGGCGCAGACCGACGGCAACCTCGCCAAGGGCTTCCGGGCGATCAAGATGAAGGTCGGCCGGACCCGGTTGGCCGAGGACGTGGCCCGCGTCGCGGCCATGCGCCGGCATCTGGGCGACGACTTCCCCTTGATGGCCGACGCCAACATGAAGTGGACGGCCGACCAGGCGATCCGCGCCGCCCGCGCCTTCCAGCCCTACGATCTGACCTGGCTGGAGGAGCCGGTGATCCCGGACGACGTCGCCGGCCACGCGCGGGTCGTGGCCGAGGGTGGCCTGCCCGTCGCCTCGGGCGAGAACCTGCGCACGCTCTGGGACTTCAAGCAGCTCATCACCGCCGGCGGCGTCACCTACCCGGAGCCCGACGTCACCAATTGCGGTGGCGTCACCATGTTCATGAAGATCGCCCGGCTCGCCGAGGCGTTCAACCTGCCGGTCACCTCGCACGGCGCCCACGACGTTACGGTTCAACTGCTCGCCGCCTGCCCGAACCGCTCCTATCTCGAGGCGCACGGGTTCGGCCTCGAGCGCTATGTCGCCGAGCCGCTGGTGCTGGAGAATGGCTGTGCCATCGCGCCGGACCGGCCGGGCCACGGCATCGCGTTCGACTGGCAGGGCCTGGACTTGATCCGCGCATGAGCGAGCGGTTCGATCATATCGTCGTCGGCGGTGGCGCGTCGGGCTGCGTCGCCGCGGCCCGTCTGGTGGAGCGGTCGGGCGCGCGCGTGCTGCTGCTGGAGGCCGGGCATTCGCACCGGCACATGCTGCTCGACATGCCGCCCGGCATCTTCAAGCTGATCGGTGGCAGCAAGTTCATGCGCTACCACCACACGGTGCCGCAGGCGCATCTGGAGGGTCGCGTCCACGACATCCCCCAGGGCAACGTGCTGGGCGGCGGCTCGTCGGTCAACGCCCAGGTCTACATGCGCGGGCGCCCGTCCGACTACGACCAGTGGCACGAGCGGCTGCGCGGCGACAACGACTACCCGGGCTGGAGCTGGGCCGACGTGCTGCCGCACTTTCGCGGCATGGAGGACAATGGCCGCCTGGACGACGAGCGCCACGGCCGAGGCGGGCCGCTCCTGGTCTCCGATCCCGGCCACATCGACGATCTGTCGCGCTGGTTCGTCCAGAGCATGCAGGCCCTGGGCGTGCCGCTGACCACCGACTTCAACGGGCCGACCCAGCGCGGCGTCGGCTTCTACCAGTTCATGAACCGGCACGGCAAACGCAGCAGCGCCGCCTATGCCTTCATCGCGCCCTTGGCGGGCAACCCCAATCTCACCGTCCGCCTCAACGCAGCCGTGCGCCGGATCGAGATCGAGCGGGGTCGGGCCGTCGGCGTCACCTACCGCGACACGAACGGCACCGAGCGCCGGGCGTTCGCCGAGGGCGAGGTGATCTTGGCGGCAGGCTCGCTCGTCACGCCGCAGCTCCTGATGCTCTCCGGGATCGGTCCCGCCCAGCAGCTCGCCACGCACGGCATCGGCTGCAAGCTCGACCTGCCGGGCGTCGGCGACAACCTGATCGATCACCCGGAAGTGCCGATGGTCTCGAAGGCGAGCGGGCCCTACGGCTACTACCGGCAGGGTCGGGGCTGGCGGATGCTCCGCAATGGCCTGCAGTTCAAGCTCCTGGGCAGCGGCCGCATCCTCTCCTCCGGCGTCGAGGCCGGCGCCTTCGTCAACCCGATCGATCCCGAGGCCGAGCCGTCGATCCAGGCCTTCTGCGTGCCCATCGTCTACCTGGACCGTGACACGGTGGGCCTGGTCGAGGACGGTTACGGCCTGACCATCACCACCGTCGTCGTGAAGCCCAAATCGCGCGGCTATATCCGGCTGCGCTCGGCCGATCCCGACGACATGCCGCTGGTGTCGCCGAACCTGCTGAGCGATCCCGACGACATGCGCACGATGATCGCCGGCCAGCGCTTCTTCCTGCGCGCGTTCACGACCCCGCCGCTGGCGGCGCGGATCAGCCACGTAGCGATCCCCGCCCCTGACGATCTGGGCGACGACGCCATCGCGCGGCACTGCCGACGCTTCGTGAAGACCAACTACCACCCGAGCGGCACCTGCCGAATGGGGGCGGCAGGCGACCCGCTTGCGGTGCTCGATTCGCGGCTGCGCGTCCGAGGCATAGAGAGGCTGCGGGTCTGCGACCTCAGCGCCATGCCCGACATCAACGCCGGCAACACCGCCGCCCCGGCGTTGATGTCGGGCATGGCGCTGAGGTCGCA
>JAPJRA010000116.1 GCA_030824835.1 Geminicoccaceae bacterium
GTTGGCGGCATTCGTCCGGATTCGGGGACGGGTAGCCACCTTGCTTGCGCTCGATCATTGAAAGCCTGTAAACGGCCATTCCTGATTTCCCTGATTTTGCGGCGATAGACGACTGTGCTGGGGGAGGGACGGCTTCGCGCCATCCCTGGTCGCCCTTGCGCGGCCTCTGGCTGCGGTCACCTCGACCGCAGCCGTCAACCGGTGCCGGGGCCCCCCTGTCATGCGGCTTGTGCTCAGGCGATGTACTTGAGGTCGGTGGCCGGGGTGCGCGTGTCCATGTTGCGGCCGCGGTTGAGATGGTCCTCGATCTCGGCGGCCGAGCCTGCCATCCGGGCCAGCAGGAAGATCGTGAACGCCGCGCTCTCCAGCGCTTCCGGCCCAAACTCGCCCGCGCGGTAGGGCTGCCAGAGCAGCTTCAGGAGCCAAGCCGCGATCACGCCGTCGACGTTGACGCAGAACACGTTGCTGGTGACGCGCTCCTCGTACAGGGCCTGGACCACGGCACGGTAATAGTCGTGGAACAGGTTGCGCTCGTGCCGCTCCTGCATGAGCTGGGCGACGAAGGCCTCGCGCGGGTCGGTGTTGATCCGCTTGCCGCGGAACACCGGATGGTTGACGCCCGGGATCGCACGGGCGCCGTCGCCCGAAGTCTCGCGCCGCTTAGCCTTGTCCTGCTTGTAGGCCTGGGCGTAGCCGGTTGCCATCGCGCGAACATCGATCCCATGCCCGCCGGTGCCCGGATCATCCAGGCTGACGCCCTGGAACTGCTCGAGCAGGAACTGGATGCCCTCGAAGCCGTTGCCGCCGTGGCTGAAGCCGGTGTGGGTCAGAAAGCCGACCATGGCCTTGTTGACCTGCACCCGCTCGGGACTCTCCGGCCCATCGGCCGAGACGGCACCCTTCGCACCCTGGGCGGAGATCGTGCCCGGCCCGTTGGTGAGCAGCAGGCCGAGCAGGACCTGGTAGGAGAACAGCTCCGTCTCGCCGGGCCGGCGGCCCGTGAGGGCCAGGCCGGCGAGCTCGGTGGCGGTCCAGCTGTGCAGGATCTCGTCGTCGGCGACGCCGCAGAGCGCGCCCGCCGCGTGCCGGCTGCCGGGGATCGAGGCGCCGATCAGCGTGCCGTAGAGCGCCAGGTGCCACGGCAGGTTGAGCGCGGTGCGCCGGCTGATGCGCCGGCGCATCAGCGGCCCCCAGACCAGGGTGAGCGCGATGGCCGCAAGCACGGCGTCCGCCGTCACATGGTTGCCGAGCCGGCGGACGTAGCGTACGAAGACCGATTTCGCGCCGCGCGCCTCAAGCGCCGCCAGCAGTCTGCCGGCGCGCGGATCGGGGCCGTCGCCGAGCAGGGCTGGTGCCGCGGCGAGGTCGTCCATGGCCAGGGACTCGTCCTGCGCGTCGCCGACCCGGCCGCGAAACAGCTCGAGCAGGATATCCGTGGCCTGTACCGCACCGGCGACCCGGCGCGGGCCCAGGATGCTGGCGGCTGCCGCCAGCACCGCGTTGGGCGCGTTGCCGGCGGCACGCGAGGCGTCGGCCGCCGCCAGGATCGGATCACCGTGCAGGTTGACGTGCGCCGCGATCGCGACGTTGGCGAGCCGGTTCTCGTTCGGGCCATTGGGCTCGCGCAGGACGGCCAGACAAAGGTTGGACTCGAACGGCTGCAGGGCGGCGTCGAGCATGGCGACACCATGCAGGCTGGTCACCTGCGTCGCCGGGTCCATGATCGTGGCGCCCGAGGCGTCCTTCATCGACCGTCGGATGAACACGCCGCCGATCTGCCGGCCCAGCTCCTTGATCTGGGCGGCATAGGGTGCCGGCGCCTCGATCATGGGAAGGTCGAGCTCCCTGGGCAGGATCAGGCCCTGGTTGTTGCCGAACCAAGCCTTCAGCGAGAGATCGCCCTTGGCCGGCATGTCGGGCTCGATCCCGTTGAGCGCCATCACCTTGGTCAGGGCGAGCGGGATATGGGCGATGTTGGTGACCACCGCACCCTTGGCCGAGCAGACCTGATCGTTCGGCGTGAAGATGTCGTCGACGCCGAACATCTCCATGAACCACCGCTCCTTCGAGGCGGCGTCGTCGCCGGAGCCGGCCATGGCACCGGCATGACCGACCGCACGCGTGAGCTTGGCCTTCCAGCGGCCGACGACGCAGGCGACGATCGGCTTGGTCGACTGCAGGCCGAGCTCGTAATAGCCGCCGGGCTCGGCGTAGAGCACGGCCGCCTTGCTGCGCTCGTCCTGGTCGAAGGCGTGAATGAACTCGGGTGCCGCGAAGTGGATGTAGACGTCCTTGCCGCTCGAGATCGAGGTCGTCGTCCCCCAACCGGCAGTGCTCAGATAGTTGGCGATGGTGGTGGTGAAGTTGCCGGAGTTGGAGAAGATCGCGACCGAGCCCTTGAGCAGCGTCTCGCCGGGATTGTCGCCGCCGAGCGCCCCGCCGATGCGCACCCGGTTCCAGGCATCGGCCACACCCAGCCCATTGCCGCCGAAGATGTCGATCCCGTTCATCTGGCCGATCGCACGGATCTCGCGCGCATCGTGGACCGAGACCTTCTCGGTGATGATGATGATCTTCTCGAGGTCGGGATTGACCCGAACCAGCTCGGCGACACCGTCGCGCACGGCCGAGGGCGGCAGATAGACCACGCCCGTGTTGAATCGGTGGCCGGCATTGAGGCCCTCGCGCACCGAGTTGAACACCGGCACGTCGCCGATCGGCGTCTTCAGCTTCTGGCCGCCGCGGCCGGGCGAGGTGCCGAAGACCACGTTGCCGCCAGAGAAAGCGTGACTGACCGGGGTGACGTCGCTGGACTCGCCGCCCAGGATGTTGAGCACACAGACGCGGTCCTCGCGCGTCGCGACCTTGGCCAGATTGTCGATGCCGACATAGTATTTGAAGCCGGGAACGCCCTGCTTGTACATGGTTATGCCCTGATCTTCGGTTTGATGGGGGTTCAGGCGGCCTTGCGGATGCCCAGGCGCTGCGCGACCTGCTCGCGGCCGCCGGCCTTCATCCAGCGGTCGGCGGCCTGGGCGTAGTTGACGACCTCGCTGATCGCCGAATCGAAGCCGAACATGCGGTAGGGCAGGCCCAGGGATTCGACCGTGTCCTGCAAGGCCCCCATGCCGCGGATCAGGTTCGGCCCGCCGCGGCCGACAACGACGTAGAGCGGGGTCGGGCCGTGCTCGCTGAAATGCTCGCGCAGCGCGTCGCCCATGGCCCGGAACGTGGTGAAGATGTCGGTATTGTTCGACTTGCCGCCGATGATGAACAGCACGTTGGACTGCCGCAGCCAGTACTTGAAGCAGATCCGGGCGACGTCCTTCATCTTCTCGTAGGGCGGGTTGCCGCCGAAGTCGGAGGAGATGATCGCGTCGTCGCCCAGGACCTCGCTGACCAGCGAGTTGGCGCCGCCGCCGAAGGTGGGTGCCAGAATCGAGCCGTTCGGGTTGATGACGTAGACGTCGCTCTGGCCCTGGTGGGTGCGCAGCTGGTTGATCTCGGTCTCGAACTCGGACTGATCGGCGGCGAACAGGTGGTCGGGCAGGCCCAGCCGTTCCCAGCGGGAGTCGTCGCGGTCGAAGCCGCACTTGAAGTCGCAGGCCACCGGCACCAGCCGGCCGCGGGCGTCGGGGCGCATCCGGATCGGGTTGAGCTCGAGCGTGGTCATGCCGAAATCGTGCACCAGCTCCCACAGCCGCGGCAGCTGCTGGACCAAAGGCGAGATGATCGAGCTGGGGGCGCCGATGTCCGCCAGGGCATTGGCGATGACGAACGCCTTCAGGCCGGTCAGGGCCTCGAACGGGACGGTGGCGATCTCGTCCTTGCCGAGTTCCTCGATGTCGACGCCGCCATGGTGGGTGATGGTGATCGTGGGGGCGCGAAACCGGGTCGAATCGGCGATGGCGAAATAGACCTCGTGGTCGGCGGGCACCGCCGCCTCGAAGGTCACGCCTTGCGCCTTGGCGGTGACGTTGCCGTGGGTGTGCTGGGCGAAGAACAGCCGCTCGCGCTCGGCCAGCGCCGTCTTCAGGTCCTTGGCCCGCCCGACCAGCCCGGCCTTGCCCTTCTTGCCGATCGCCCCTTTGAAGATCGGCTTGATGAACACCATGCCGTGGCGATCGATCATCGCCTTGATCTCGGCCTCGGTGGCATCGGCGCCCAGCACCTCGGGCACCGGAAAGTTCACGAAGCGTAGGAGCTTGGCGCCGTGGAGCAGGCCGCTGAGCTGCATCGTCTAATCTCCCTTCGCACGGTGCGTGCGGTTTCGTTTCTCGGCAGAACTGGTTTAGCGGTGCCGCCTGTCAGCGGCCTGTCGTCCCACCCGTCCGTCATCGACAGGTCGACGCCCGCAGCGGCGGCGCTCGCTTGCCCAGCATGCGCTGGAGAGAGCGCCGGTGCATGCCAAGGCGGCGCGCCGCGTGGCTCACGTTGCGGTCGCACTGCTCGTAGATGCGCATGACGTGCTCCCAACAGGTGCGACTGAGACCCAAAGGCATATCGGGGACCGGCGGCAGCACGGGCGCTCGATCCAGCAGCGCGTCGACCAACTCGTCCTTGCCGAGCGGCTGCGGGATATAGTCGTCGGCGCCGGCACGCAGCGCCAGGATCACCGAGGCAAAGCTGTCGATGTCGGTGACGACGACGATTCGTATCGCCGCTTGGCACCGGCGCAGATATCGGACCAGCTCGAGCCCATGACCGTCACCGAGACGCAGGTTGACGACGGCGTGGGAGAAGTCCTGCTGCGTCGCCGTCACCTGGGCTTGCTTCATGCCGGCGACGCTGGTCACGCTGAAGTCTTGTGCCGACAGCACACGTTGAAGCATAGAACGGCTGCCCGCCGACGTTTCGACCAGAAGCAGGCTCGTTGTCCGACCGGGATCCTTGACCGGGCTCAAACCTCGGTCCGCGGTCTCCCGAGACTCCCCACAAGGGGTCCTTGCACGCTCGTCCTGTTGCAACGGCAGGCTGTCGGGCTGCATCAAGGTGCGCCTTCCGTCGTCGCCGTCCGTTTCTTGCGGGCTTTGGAGGCCAGCAGGTTGAGCGATTCGACCAGGGCCGAGAAGGCGATGGCGAAGTAGAGATAACCACGCGGGATGTGGAAATGCAGCCCGTCCGCGATCAGCGCGACGCCGACCAGGAGCAGGAACGACAGGGCCAGCATCTTGACCGTGGGGTGGGCATTGACGAAGTCGCCGACCGGGTTGGCGGCCAGCAGCATGACCAGCATCGCGATGACCACGGCGGTGATCATCACCGGCAGCACGTCGGTCATGCCGACCGCGGTGATGATCGAATCCAGCGCGAACACCACGTCGAGGACGAGGATCTGCATCACCGCCACCCCGAACGTGATGGTCCCGACGCTGTGCTCCTCCTCGTGCCCCTCGAGCATGTGGTGCGTCTCCATCGTGCCCTTGACGATCAGGAAGGCACCGCCGACGAGAAGCACGATGTCGCGCCAGGACAGGCCGAACTCGCCGATGGTCAGCACCGGCTCGGTCAGGCCGATGATCCAGGTCAGCGAGAACAGCAGGGCGATCCGACCCAACAATGCCAGCGCCAGCCCGATCTGCCGTGCCAGCCGCTGCTGGTGCTTGGGCAACCGGCCGGAGACGATCGACAAAAAGATCAGATTGTCGATACCGAGCACGATCTCCAGTGCGGTCAACGTCAACAAACTTGCCCAGATCTGGTAGTCGGTCAGCAACGCGAGCATTGTCTTTCGTCTTTCCGTTGCTTAGGGTCAGCAGGTAGGGGCTCTCAACGCGCCATGCGGTCGGCGTCGGGCATGCCGGCTTGCTGCAGCGACCGGCGGTCGTCGCCCTCCTCGCCATAGGGACTTCTCAGGTGAACGGGCTTCGTCTTGCGGCGCTGCTGCATGTTGATCAGCTCGATGAACACCGAGAACACCATGGCGACGTAGATGTAGCCCTTGGGCACGTGCGCGCCGAAGCTGTCGGCGACCAGTGACATGCCGATCATGATCAGGAAGCCGAGCGCCAGGATCTTCACCGTCGGGTGCGCCTCGACGAAGGTCGCGACCGGTCCCGACGCGAACATCAGCACCATCATCGACAGGATCACGGCCACCGCCATGATCCAGATCTCGCTGGCCATGCCGACCGCGGTGACGATGCTGTCGATCGAGAACACCAGGTTGATGATCGCGATCTGCGCCACCACGGCCCCGTACCGGGCCAGCACCTTGGCGCTGGCCTCGCCCTCCTCGCCCTCGAGCGCGGCATGGATCTCGTGCGTCGCCTTGTAGATCAGGAACAATCCACCCGCGGCCAGGATCAGATCCTTGCCGGAGACGCCATGGCCGAACAGGGCGAACAGCGGCTCGGTCAGGCCGATGATCCAGCCGATGAACACCAGCAGCACCAGGCGCGGCACCAGCGCCAGGGTCATCCCGAGATAGCGGGCGCTGGCCTGGCTCGCCTTCGGCAGCTTGCCGACCAGAACGGCGATCACCACGAGGTTGTCGATGCTGAGCACGACCTCGAGCACGGTCAACGTCAGGAGACTGGTCAGCGATTCGAGCATCGTCGTCTTCAGTGCGAGAACAGGACGGGCAGAGTCATCTGCTCCAGGATCGATCGGGTTGTGCCGCCGAGCATCATCTGGCGCAGGCGGGAGTGGCCGTAGCCACCCATGACCAGCAGATCGGCTGCAGCGGCGCGCGCCTGCTCGAGCAGCGCCTCGGCGATGCCGCCGCTGCTCGACACCTCACGCAGCTCGGCTCGGACCTCGTGCCGGACCAGATGTGCCACGAGCTCGCCACCTGCATGGTCGGCGGCCTCCCGCGCGTCGACCACGAGGACGAGCTCGGCCGCTTGAAGCAGGGGGATGGCGTCGTTGGCGGCGCGCGCGGCCTCGCGCGAGCCATCCCAGGCCACGATCGCGCGCCGCGGCGGCAGCAGCGCCGTGTTGTCGTGCGGCAGCACCAGTGCCGGGCGGCCACTGTCCATGAAGGCGGCCTCGATCAGCGCCGTGTCGTCCACGCCGTGGGTGGCGAGGTCGGCCTGGCCGACGATGCTCAGGTCCGCGCAGCGGGCGTGGCGTGCCAGCAGCTGCGGCAGCCGGTCCAGGGGGCCGCTGGCACGCCGCACCCCAAGGGTTATGCCCTGGCGCTCGGCCTCGGCCCGGGCCGCGGTGAGCACGGCCTCGGCCTCGGCCTCGGCGTGCGCCAGATGCTCGCGCAGCAGTTCGGCCGGCAGGTGACGGCCACCCATCCCGGGCAGGAACGGCTCAGCAATCAGGTAGAGGGCGGTGAGCTGTGCGCCGCGGGCAACCGCCAACGCCAGCGCTGTCTGCAGGCGAGCCATGCTCGCCGGCGTCTCGTCCAGATGGACCAGCAGATCCTTGATGGCCATGTTCATCTCCGGCGCAAAAATTGGGTCGGGCTTGGTCAGCCGGTCCTATTCCTGGAAGGCTTCTTCTCGTTTGGCGCGGATGTTGGGGAGGAGGACGACGACGAGGAGTGCTGCGGAGATCAGCAGCAGGGCGAGGCTGAGCGGGTGGGTGAGGAAGACGGTGGCGTCGCCGCGGGAGATGATCATGGCGCGACGCAGGTTCTCCTCGAGCATGGGCCCCAGGACGAAGCCGAGGAGCAGGGGTGCGGGCTCGAAGTCGAGCTTGATCAGGACCCAGCCGACCAGGCCGAAGCCGGCCATGGCGTAGACGTCGAAGAGGTTGTTGTTCACGCTGTAGGCGCCGATGCAGCAGAAGGCGATGATCGCCGGGAACAGCAGGTGGTAGGGGATGGTGAGCATCTTCACCCACATGCCGATGAGCGGCAGGTTGAGCAGCACCAGCATCAGGTTGCCGACCCACATCGAGACGATCAGGCCCCAGAACAAAGCCGGCTCGTCGGTGACCACGTTGGGGCCGGGGGTGATGCCCTGGATGATCAAGGCACCGATCATCAGCGCCATCACCGGGTTGGAGGGTATGCCCAGGGTCAGCATCGGGATGAACGAGGTCTGGGCGCCGGCATTGTTCGCGGCCTCGGGGGCGGCCACGCCCTCGATCGCACCCTTGCCGAACTGGGCCCGGTTGGGCGAGAGCCGCTTTTCCAGCGTGTAGGCGGCGAAGCTGGCGAGCATGGCGCCGCCGCCGGGCAGGATGCCCAGGACGGAGCCCAGGCCGGTGCCGCGCAGGACCGGGCCGATCACGCGCTTGAAATCGTCCTTCGACAGCCACAGGCCGCTGACGTTTTTCACCATCACGCTGCGGGTGTGCTCGTGCTCGAGGTTGCGGATGATCTCGCCCAGGCCGAACACGCCCATGGCCAGCGCCACGAAATTGAGCCCGTCGGCGAGCTCGGGCAGGTCGAAGGTGAAGCGCGGCGTGCCGGTCTCGACGTCGGTGCCGACCAGGCCCAAGAGCAGGCCGAGCACGATCATGGTGAACGCCTTGAGCAGCGAGCCCGAGGCCAGGGCCACCGAGGCCACCAGGCCCAGCACCATCAGCGAGAAATACTCGGCCGGGCCGAACTGCAGCGCCACGTCGGCGAGCGGCGGCGCGAACAAGGCCAGGATCACGGTGGCGACGGAGCCGGCGCAGAACGAGCCCAGGGCGGCGGTGGCCAGGGCCTGGCCGGCCCGGCCGTTTTTGGCCATCTGGTAGCCGTCGATGGCGGTCACCACCGAGGAGCTCTCGCCGGGCAGGTTGATCAGGATCGCCGTGGTCGAGCCGCCGTACTGGGCGCCGTAATAGATGCCCGAGAG
>JAPJRA010000117.1 GCA_030824835.1 Geminicoccaceae bacterium
CCGGGCGGGCGCCCGCAAGCCACCCGGCAGCGCGTCGCCGCCAAGAGCGACCGTCCCCAGCCGGCCCGCCGCGACGCCCAGCGCGGCGCCGCGAGCAAGGCCAAGGCCGGTCTGCGGCGTGACGGCAAGCTGGCGCTGGCCAAGCCGCAGCGGCAGCGGGCGGCGGCAGCGTCGCACAAGCGCCCCGCGGCCAGCGCCCAACGTGGCGGCAACCGGCCGATGGGCGGCATCAAGAACGGCAAGAGCGCCAAACGCGACGCCAGTCGCGGCAAGAAGAGCTTGAGCAAGGGCAAGCGGGGAAGAAGATGAGCCTGCGTTCGCGGCGCATCGGGGCGGCAGTTCTCGCCCTGATCCTGACTTGGGCGATACTGCTCGCGGGGTGCACGACGGCGGCGCTGCAGGAGCCGACCGAGCGCCTGCCCGCCAGCTATGCGATGCCACCGGCGACACAACGACCGCTGGCCGGCATCGCGCGCCGCATCGAGTCCGGGCACGGCCCCAGCCACTCCGGCTTCAAGGCATTGGACGCCAGCAAGGATGCGCTGAACTGGCGGCTGGCGCTGATCGATTCGGCCGTGTCCTCGGTCGATATCCAGACCTACCTATGGTACCCGGACAATTCGGGCACCCTTTTGCTCGAGCGTGCGGTCCGGGCCGCCGACCGCGGTGTGCATGTCCGCCTGATCGTCGACGACCTGTTGACCATCGGCCTCGACCAGGTGATCGTGGAGCTGCAGAACCACCCCAACATCGAGTTCAGGCTGTTCAATCCGTGGCATGGCCGCGACCTCGGCTCGCGTATCGGCGAGCTGGTCGAGGAGCTGGAGCGGCTCAACACGCGCATGCACGACAAGCTGGTGATCGTCGACGGCGTTGCCGCGATCGTGGGTGGGCGCAACCTCGGTGATCACTATTTCGGGCTCAGTCACGACTACAATTTTCATGATCTCGATCTGCTCGGCTTCGGGCACATCGCCCAGCAGGCGAACGGCATGTTCGACAGTTTTTGGAACAGCGACTGGGTCGTCTCGGCTCGCTACCTCACCCTCAAGCCCGACCCGGCCTTCGCCAAGGCCGAATGGCAGAAGATCCAGAACCGCAATCGCACGGCCCCGGATCTATCCGCGTTCCCGCGCGAGGTGCGGGACTGGACGCCGGAGCTGGCCGCGGTGGAAGCCGAGCTGCGGATCGGCACGAGCGACATCGTCTATGACGAGGCCGATGGTGAGGCGGTCGCGCAGAACATGTTTACGGAGATGTTCTCGTTCCTGAAGCGCGCCCAGAAGGAGCTGCTGATCACGAACGCCTATGTCATTCCCGGCCAACCGGCGATCGATCTGGTGCGGTCGCTGAGTGAGCGCGGGGTGAGGGTGCGCATCCTGACCAATTCCCTGGCCTCCGAGGACGTGCCGGCGGTGAACAGCCATTACTCGGTCTGGCGCGACGACCTGATCCGCGCCGGCGTCGAGCTCTTTGAGCTGCGCCCGGACGCGGCGATCCAATCGATCGTCGACGTTCCGCCGGTCCACGGCGAGTTTGTCGGCCTGCACACCAAGTCGGTGGTAGTGGACCGCAGGTATGTGTTCATCGGCTCGATGAACTTCGACCCGCGCTCGTCCAACATCAACACCGAGGCCGGTGCCTTCGTCGACAGCCCCGCCTTGGCGGCCGACGTCGCGGCACTGATGGAGCGTGACATGGGCCCCGAGAACGCGTGGCAGGTGTTCCTCGACGAGGAGGGCGATCCCTACTGGGTCGACAGCGAAGGGACGCTCCATGCGCAGCCGGCGCGCAATGTCGCGCAGCGGATCATGGATCTCGTCTTCAAGGCCTTTCCCAGGTCGTATTATTGACCCGCGCGGTGTCGATCCGGCGGCGGCAGCGTGCGCTGACGGTCATGGAGGACACGGTGGCGCGGCCACGCACGGTTGACGGCTGGCCGCTCCCCGCAGCGTGGTGCCGGGCAGGGCGGGGGACGCGAGCGGCTGCCGTCACCGCTCCCTTATCTGCCCTGCATCCTGGCCCGCTTTATCGCCATCAGGTACCGATCTTGCGGATATTGACGCCGATCGCGTCGAGAAAGTCGCCCGCTCGGCCATTGAACGTGATGATCTCGTGCCCTGTCGGCGCCACGTAGCGGAACACGGGACCCGTGTTGGGCGTCCCGAACTTGAGCTTTCTCTTGTTGGTGACGATGTTGAGGCTGGCAACCGTTTCCAGCCCGAGGAAGCCAGCGGTCCGGCCATCGATCGACTTGATGAACTCGCCTTTCGCGAAGACGACCGCCTTCGGCACGCCGCCCGGGCCGCCATGCTTCGGAAAGTTGATGACCTTGCTGCCGACCAGGGACATCTGGATCGAATCGATGGCGTCGCCGCCGGCGATCACGATCTGGGCGATGCGGAAGCCCTTCGGCGCCGGCGCGTCGGAGAACACGCCGCCACCGGGGCCGCCGGACGGGCCCATCGCGAACAGCGGGGAATCCGCGGCCTCCGCCGCTCCTGCGGCCAGCAGACCGCTGGCGCCGATCAACGTGGCCCCCGATCGAAGGATGACGGATCTTCTATCCATTTCCCGCACTCGTTATTATCTGGTCGGTGTGGGTGGACACTATATGGAGAAATTTTATCTTACAAGAGATCCGAATAGAAATATAACTCAACTTATAGCTTAGTATCAACGCCAGTCATCCGTTCGATTTCTTGCCCGTCGTCGGCTGGCCGTCGTCTTGTGCAGGAAGGAGCATGACGGCCAAGGGCAGGGTGCCCACGACATCTTCGTTCGTCGCACCGCCGCCGCTGGCGTTCTCCGCGCCCGTCGGAAGGATGAAATGGCACGGCGGCGGCCGGCGGTGCCAATGGGCACGGCCGAGCTGCGCGCATGGGGCATTGACTGGACCATTGGCTCGCTACTGGCGCCTTATCTTCTTGCCCGTCATATTGTAGCCACTCATCCAACCCAACCGCAGGACGCCATGCCTGACCAGCCCGGCCTCACCATCACGCTCGATGCGGCCGTCAGCGCCCAGCTCGACCGGTTGGCACAGCGCGACGGCAGGCTCGCTGCCGAGATCGTGGCCGCCGCGGTCGTCGACTATGTGACGCTCGACGCCGAGATCGAGGCTGCCTTGCGCGAGGCCGACGCCGGGGACTTCGCGACCGACGCCGAGGTGGCTGCCCTGTTCGCCCGTTGGAGCGCTACCCCTACCCGATGAAGGTCATCTGGCTGCGGACGGCTCTGCGTAATCTCGACGAAATCGCTACCTTCATCGCGCGAGATGACCCGGCCGCTGCCGCACGCGTCGTACGCCGCATTCAGGACGCAACCGTACGCCTCGGCCGCTATCCGAAAAGTGGCCGCCCCGGCGCGTGGCCGGGACACGTGAGCTGATCGTGACGGGCCTCCCATTCATCCTGGCGTACCAGGTGCGACGCGCGCGGGTCGAGATCCTGCGCGTGCTGCACACGTCGCGGCGTTGACCGGAGCAGTTGCCATGAGCACTCAAGGGAGCTGGATATGTCCTGACCCCATTTTTCCCTGACCCCACTTTTTTTCCCGGTCTCAGCCTCGGGGTGCAGTCCAGCAGTCCAATGGTGTTGCTGGAATCCCCATTATTGAAGTATTTCTGTTAAAATGTGATCGCACTAAGGATACGAGTCAGGTATATTAGAAGTATATGATCTGCGAAATATTGTGTGTACACATCTCAATATGGCTCCGCCTGCCAAATAGCAAAATATTACAAATAGCTGCAAGTCTACGAGCGTTATTCCAGTAATTTCTGTTGGCACAAGAATTGCGCGTAGCGGCAATATCGATAAAGATAGACCCAATAGTGTGGAAATATCTGCAACAATCCTTTCTGGTGAATACGAGGTATCCATAAAAATAAAGTATAGAGCAGCTGCTGACAGTATATAAAGCATGCCAATTGCTATAAACGCCATGTATCCACCCAGGTGAGTGCGGCGTATAAAGATATCAAAATTCGACATCCATTTCGACTCACTAAGTTTATCGGCCACAAAAAAATTAAAGTCACGAATGCTTGGAAGAACAGTTACCATTAGAATAGTATCCCAGCTGTCTAGGGTTTTGCGGTTGTTAGAATCGTAGAAGGTAAATTTGGACTTCTCATTTAGGAAGTTTATCCAAATATTAAATCTGCCCCCAAACCAGTCCAGAGGATAAATTCTATTCATGCCCAAAATAGGCATTTTTATATCGAGTTTTGCCCATTGGCATAAATTATAACCTTGTGGTTTTAGATCTGAGATCATTATCGGGTAGTCAAATATTTGTAGTGGCGCAATTCCAGTAGTTGGCTCAAATTTTACAATTCCTAGAATCTGTGATTTATTAATAAGATCGGCCATACAGTTCGCCGTCGCAGGACGAGAAATAGAATTACCATAAAAGCTATCTCGTATTGAATCCTTTAATACCAGATATTGATCTAATGCAGATTGCGGCAGCAAAACCTGCAAATCAAGCAACATAAACGAATTATTTATGTCAACTGATTTAATAATAATATTGACTTTGGCCGTTGTATCCTTGTCTTTTGTCATGTCATTTGCATTTGTTAGATATGTGCCAGTAAACGATTTCGGCAGCAAACGACCCGAGGTCGTCGCGCTGCCAACTTTACTGGTGGTATATCCAATTAGGAAAAATGCAAATATAGTAGCCGCATAAGATGTTAACCCCATATATAACAATAACACTAAAAGTGATGCATGTCTGCGTACCGTAAACGGTATAAAGCGTCCGGTTAATCGTCTCTTCGGGAAAGGCTCCTTGTTCACAGGTCAACCCTCCTCGTGTGGCACAAAATAAACAGGGTAATTAGATGTGCTCTCCATAAACTACGGGATTTCGGGGTGCACGTCAATAAATCCATTCTTCCTGCTGACCTGCGCATGCCATGAGCTAGGCCCACAGCGCCGTGATATCGACATCGAGCCCCGGAACCAGCTCCGGCACGGCTATTCCCCCAAGGACCCGGCGGCGCTCAAGGTAGCCTTTCGACATTGGTCCTTGGATAATCTCGATCGTCCGGCCCGCGAGATCGACGATCCACACCTCTGGCACACCGTGGCGCGCGTAGAGCGCCAGCTTCGTGCCGCGGTCATATGCCAGCGAGGAGTCGGCGACCTCGACCAGCAGCAGCACGTCAGCCGCCGTAGGGTGACTACCCCGATAGCGGTCCGCACGCGAGCGCAGCAGCATCAGGTCGGGCTGCGGCTCGTTGTGCGCGTCGAGACGCAAGGGACCCGGGATTCTGACATGCACCAACCCGTCGGCGAAGGCACGGGCGACGAGCCTACTCAGTTGGTCGGTTGTGCCCGCGTGCGCGCTGCCGATCGGGGCCATGTCGACGATCTCCCCCTCAATCAGCTCGACGCGGTCCTCGCGCGACAGGATGCCCACCTCGGCCATCCGGTAGTAATCGTCGACGTCGAAGCGATGCCGCACGGGCGCTTCGGGCCGCTTGAGGGTGGTCTGCATGGGGCAGGGCTCTCCCTTCGTCACCAGGGCAGCTTAGCGAGAACGGGCGGCGAGCGACAGCGGTGCCGATCGCCGGGCCGTTGCATCGGCTTACTGCCGCAGCCCGCCTGCCATCGCTGCCGCCAGTCGGCGGTCGAGGGTGATCAGGCCGGCATCGAGTCGACGGGCCAGCCACAGATAGCTCGCATCGTAGGCCGTGAGCCCGGCGGTTTCGGCCAAGGCGACGACCTCGCGGTGCTCGACCGCCACGATCCCGATCGACATGCGCTCCCGCAGCGCCAAGGCATCGAGCAGTTGCTGACGTTGCCCCGGGTGTCGGCGAAGCTTGGTCAGGCAGATATTGGCGAGCTCGAAGTCGAGCAACGCAGGCGCCACCAGACGGGAGCCGCGCAAGCGACCCGCCACCTGCGCAGCCTCCGGCTCGCCGAACAGCAGTGCCGCCAGCGCCGAGGCGTCGACGACATCAACGGTGATCGCGGTCGTCACGAACGATCGTGACGGCTTCCGCGGGCGTGCTCAGGCCCATGCGCCGGACCTCCGCCAGCACCTCGTCGGGTGAAAGCTGGGGCACCGGGCGGACCGCTTCCTCGACGATGGCCAGGAGCTCGCCCTGCAGCGAGCGGTGATGGCGGGCCGCCCGCGCGCGTAGCCGCTCGACGATCTCGTCGGGTGCATTCTTGATCGACAGGTTGACGGCCATCGGCTCCAATCCGGCTCCATTTCGGATGCACATTTATCATGGGACGCCGCGTGCGCCAAGGCGTTTCACCATGATGGGCATAAATTCCTTGACGCTGGCGCCCGTTTGCGCGACAAGCTGACCGGTTCACCTACCGGAGCCGACCCATGCCCGTCGCCCCCACCTCCGCCCAGTCCGAAGCCTCGCGCCGGAACGGCCAGCGCTCCGCCGGCCCCGCCACCGAGGCGGGCAGGGCGCGCGCGGCGCTGAACGGTGTCCGCCACGGCCTGTCCGGGCGCACCTTCTTCCTCCTGCCGGACGAGGACCCGGCCGCGTTCCACGAGCACGAGGCGGTCTTGCTGGCCGCGTGGCGCCCGCGCGACCTGGACGAGCAGGAGGCGGCCGCCGCCGCCATCCGCGCCATGTGGCGCGAGAGCCGCGCCGACCGGCTGGAGGCCCTGGTGCTGACCGACCTGTTCGCCGCGGGTCGGCTCGAGGACGAGGCCGAGCGCCAGGCCGCCAAGGCGGCCGCGATGAAGGCGCTGGGCACCCTCCTGCGCTACCGCGGCCGGATCGAGCGCGAGCTGCGCGCCGCCATGGCGGTCCTCGACCGGCTGCGCCAGCGCCGTCTCGACCTCCCACCCGTCATGCGACCAAGCGAACCCGAGCCACACCCCGCCGTCGCCGTGCCGTCGACCCCACCCACGCCGGCGCTGCCGGGCGAGCCCGAGCCCGGCCCGCGCCTGAACCGCCACCAGCGCCGGGCGCTGGCGGCGAGGGCCCGTCACGCCGCCTGACCGGAGCTTCCCGCCGCCAGGCTAGGGCTGCAGCTCCAGGCTCACCGCCTGCAGCGTGGCGGCATCCGGCCCGGTCAGGAGGTCGAAGCGGCCGGGATCGGCCGCGAGCCTGCCGTCGGGATGCCAGTAGGCGAGATCGGCCGCGTCGATCTCGATCGTGGCCGTCTTGGTCTCGCCGGGCGCCAGGGCCAGAGGCTGGAAGCCGCGGAACTCGGCCACCGGCCGTGAGATCGCGGCCACCGGCTGGTGCACGTAGAGCTGCACCAGGGCGGTGCCGGGCCGCCGGCCGGTATTGGTGACGTCGACCTCGACCGTGATCCTGCCGCCGGTGCGGAGCGTGGCGTGGTCGAGCCGGGGCGGGGCGAAGGCGAAGCTCGTGTAGCTGAGCCCGAAGCCGAACGGGTAGAGCGGGCTCGCCGGCGCGTCGAGATAGCCCGAGGTGTAGGGCTGTGACGGCTCGGTCGCCGGCCGGCCGGTCGGCAGGTGGTCGTGGTAGATCGGGATCTGCCCGACCGCGCGCGGCCAGGTCACCGGCAGCCGGCCGCGCGGCTCGTTGTCCCCGAACAGCGTGCGGGCGATGGCCGTACCGCCCATGGTGCCGGGGAACCAGGCCAGCAGCAGGGCCGGCGCCTCCCCGGCCAGCGGCCCCAGCACCAGCGGTCGGCCGTGGAACAGCACGGTGGCCGTGGGCCGGCCGGCGGCCAGCACCGCCTGCGCCAGCCCGAGCTGGTCGGCGGGCAGGCTGGGGTCGGCGCGGCTCGCGGCCTCGCCGCTCTGCACCGCCCGCTCGCCCAGCGCCAGCACGACCACGTCCGCGTCCGCGGCGGCGGCGACGGCAGCCGCACGCTCGGCCACCGTGACCTCGCCCGCGGCGCCGGCCGGGACGACGCGGATCGCCGCCTGCGGCAGCAGCTCCCGGATGCCGTCCGCCAGGGTCACCGCGTCCGCGGGCGAGCCGTCGGCGGACCACGGCCCCATCATGTCGGCCCTGGCCACGGCGCGCGGCCCGATCACGGCGACCCGGCGGGCGTCGTGCCGGAAGGGCAGGGTAGCGCCCTCGTTCCTGACCAGCACCAGCGACTTCTGGGCCAGGTCCAGGGCGGCCGCGCGGTGGGCCGGCGCCAGCAGGGTCTCAGCCTCGCGCGCCGGGTCCATGCGGGCGTAGGGGTCGCGGAACAGGCCCAGCGCCTCCTTCAGCGCCAGCACCCGCCGCACGCTGGCATCGAGCGCCGCCACCGGGACGCGGCCTGCGCGCACGAGGCCCGGCAGCTCGCGCCGGTAGGCCTCGCTCTGCATGTCGATGTCGGTGCCCGCCAGCAGCGCCTGGGCCGCGGCCTCGGCCTCGTCGTGGGCGATGCCGTGCACCATGAGCTCCTGGATCGCCCCGAAATCGCTGACGACGATGCCGGCAAAGCCCCACTCCCGGCGCAGGATGCCGTCCAGCAGGTGGGCGTTGGCGACCCCGGGCACGCCGTCATAGGTGTTGAAGGCGGCCATGAAGCAGGCGACGCCGCTCGCGGCCGCGGCCTTGAAGGGCGGCAGGTAGAGCTCGCGCATGGCCCGCTCGGAGAGCTCGACCGCCGAGTAGTCGCGCCCGCCCTCGACGGCGCTGTTGGCACCCAGATGCTTGGCGCAGGCTGCTACCGTGTCGCTGGCGTCCAGCCGGTCGCCCTGCAGGCCTTGGACGCGGGCGGCGGCGATGCGGGCGCCGAGCCAGGTCGACTCGCCGCTGCCCTCGGCGATCCGG
>JAPJRA010000118.1 GCA_030824835.1 Geminicoccaceae bacterium
GTCTACAGCCGGCAGATCACCGAGGGCTCGGCGAAGATGGGTCTCAGTGCCGTCTCGCTCTATGGCCAGCAGGTGAACTGGCAGGAGTGAGCCCATGAACGCGATCCGCTCGCTTTTTGCCGTCGGCCACCATAAACTCAAGCAACGCTGTCAGGGAGAGGTTCTGGCCATGCATAAAACAGCGATGGTATTCGGCGGTCTGCTGCTCGTCGCGGGTGCGGCTCAGGCGGCCGAGCCGAAGCTCGACACGACGGCCGACCTCGTTTCCTATTGCGACAGCGTCGGACCTTCCGGCGAAGTACGCGATGGCCAGGCTTTCTGTGACGGCTTCATCGCCGGCGCCGGTCTGTTCTACATGGAACTTATCCGCGCCAAGCAAATCAAACAGCTGGCCTGCGCCGACGAGATCCCAACACTGACTGAAGCGCGCCAGAGCTTCGTCGACTGGGCCGCCGCGAACCCGCGCCACATGCAGGACAAACCCATCGACGGTTTCTGGCGTGCGATGGCCGAGACCTACCCGTGTACGAAATAACTGAGCCTTCGGAGAGCCTGGATCCATGTGCACCTCCAGATTCGTCGTCCTGACGGCGGCCATGCTGCCGCTACTGGCAGGGGCCTGCTCGGTGAACAAGGAAACGGGCTCGCGCACTGCAACGGGGGCCGCGGTCGGGGCGGCCAGCGGTGCCGCCGTCGGCCTGCTGACCGGCAATTTCCTCGGGAGCGCTCTAACCGGTGCCGCTGCCGGTGCGGCCGGCGGATTCGTCTTCGACCAGATCCAGAAGAACTGAGGAAGGCGCGACTTCATGGCCGACGCAGCAGCACGTGCGCCCAGAGCGCCAGCGGCGCCAGTGGGGTACGCGTAAGGTCGGCTACCGCCGCCGGATCGCTGCGGAGGCGGTCGAGATAGCCAAGCGTCAAGGTAGCCGGCAGAAATGCCGTCATAAGATGACGGGCTGGCCTGCCCGCCTGACGCTGGCCGGCACGCACCAGCTCGCGGCTGCGCGCGACAATGCCACCGAGCAGTGTTGCCACCGCCTCGGGGTCGGGCCGCTCTGCGGACTCATCCGCTCGCCGGGGGCGTCCCGCCTCCAGCGCCAGTGCGCGACCGAGTCCGAGCAGGCCCAACGCGGTGCCGATCGTGCCGGCCGCCTCGGCGGCCAGGGCATCGGCCCCACCCAGCGCGCCGTAGACAAGCTGCTGCAGCGCTCCGCTGGTGGCCGCGGCGAACGCCTCCAGGGTTGCGGGATCGTGGGCCAGGACCTGCTCCAGCGCCGGCTCGCGGGCGTCGATGAGAGCGATCAACGGGGCGTCGTGCACCCAGCCCCGAACCAGCGCCTGTGCCAGCTCGAGCACAACGGGATGCTGCCGAGGGGCTTGCCCGGCTGCCGCCTCGGTCACGGCCTCGCGCCACCATTGGTAACGAATGAGGCCCGCCATCGGCTGACTGACGATCTCCGCGACGCGCGCCAGCTCATGGTGGAACAGGACGAGCCCGAGCACGGCGTTGCGGCGCTCCGGCGGTGCGAACAGCGCGCACAGATACCGGTCCGGATCCGCCTTGCGCGCCTCGGTGGCGAGATAGGTCGAGTGCTCAAGCGGTTTCACGGGCAAAGTCTTCCTCGGTCGTTGCGGCCGGCCCTGAGATAACCATTCGGGCGGCGATGACCAGAGCGACGGCATCGTCCCGAGGCGGCGACACCTGGCGCGCCATGGTGCTGGTGCCCCCTGTGGCTGCTATTAACCTCTAGGAGACTTTGACGACGACCTGCCAAGAATAACGCGTTCATTGATCACGGACCGGGCATGATTTCAGCATCCGCCGCGCAAGTCGCAACCGAGCCCGCCGACCGGCCGAGGCCACACCCACGGACGATCGGCTGGCTCGGCACGACGGCGCTGGCGATGGGCGGCAGCAACCAGAGCCTGTTCCTGATTGCCGCCCTGATCGCCGGCCAGGGCCAGATTCTCGGTCAGGGCAGCGCCGCCATCCCGCTCCTGATCGTGGGCCTGCTGCTCGGCTGGGCCGCCGCCCCGGGCTGGACCGAGCTGATCCTGATCTATCCTAACCGAGTTGGTGGTATCGCCGCCGCCTGCGCCGAGGCATTCCGACCCTACAGCGCCGTTTTGGCCAACCTCGCCGGTGTCTGCTACTGGTGGGGGTGGGTGCCGACCTGTGGCCTCACCGCGTTGTTCTCGGCGGCGGCAATCCACCATTGGTACCTGCCGGGCATACCCGTCGTCGTCCTCGCGATCGGGATCGTCGTCGCGTTCTGCGCGATCAATCTGTGCGGCATCAAGTGGGTGACCATGCTCGCGGTGCCCACGGCGACGATCTCGGCCCTGCTGGCGCTCGTGTCCGGGCTGGTGCCGATCATGAGCGGCAGCGTCGACTGGCAGCAGGCGACGACGTTCGACCTCACCGTACCCTTCCCCGGCTGGTTTGGCGCGCTGACCAGCGTGATGGCCGGTCTTTACCTGATCGGCTTCGCCGCGCCGGCCTTCGAGGCCGCCTCCTGCCATGTCGGCGAGACGGTCGACCCCGACCGCAACGTGCCGCGTGCCATGCTGGCCTCGGCGCTGATGGCGGCGGTCTACTTCGTCCTGCTGCCCGTCGTGTGGCTGGGCGTGCTCGGGCCCGACGCACTGGGTCGTGACCTGGCACTCGAGCTCGGCCCGACCTTCGCGCCGCTGCTCGGGACGGCCGCGAAGACGGCGGCGATCTGGTTCATGATGTTCAACATGTTCCACGGCACGCTGCAGCCGCTGGCCGGGGCTGCCCGGACGCTGGCGCAACTGGCCGACGATGGGCTGCTGCCACGGATCTTCGGCCACCGGCTGACCACCGACGCGCCCTGGTTCGCCACCGGGCTGACCGCGGCGATGGCCGTGCTGTTCCTGCTCATCGGCGACCCCGTGTGGCTGATCGCGGCGGCGAACTTCACCTACCTGATCGGTATCTGCCTGCCCAACGTCGCTGTCTGGCTGCTCCGCCGCGATGCTCCCGACCTCCCCCGACCCTATCGGGCACCGCGAGGAACGATCGGGTTGGGCCTGATTGCCGCCTTCGGCTGGGCCTGCTCGGCGCTGCTTGGGTTCCAGCAGTTCGGCCTGCCGACCGTCATGATCGGCATCGTGTTCGCCTTCGCCGGCGCCGCGCTCTATGCGTGGCGCAAGTTCGAGGATCGCCGCCGGTTGGGCCTGCCGCCGGTGATCCCGTCGCTGCACGTGAAGCTGACCGGCGCCATGCTGGTCGTGCTGGTACTCGACGGCATCGGCTATCTGGCCGCCGTGACCCACGTATCGTCGGAACATGCGGCACTGGTTGCTGCGCTCGAAGACATCTTTGTCGCCGTGGCGATGATGACCATCACTGTCGGCCTCGTGCTGCCGGGCATGATCGCCCATTCGGTGACCGGGCTGGCGCGGGCCGCCGATCGACTGGCGACCGGCACCGTGGCCGACCTCGCACGAGCGATGCGGGCTTTGGGCAGAGGGGATCTCGAGGCCGCCCAGGCCGATGTCGACATCGTTCCGCTGGCGGCCAACACCCGCGACGAGGTCGGGCAGATGGCCCGCAGCTTCAATCAGCTGCAGGAAGAGATCGCGCGGGCCGCCATCGGACTCGAAGGCGCGCGCGACGGGCTGCGCCGCGCGCGTGAGGAGTTGATCATGACCAACGATGATCTTCGCTTCAGCGAGGAGCGACTGCGGCTAGCCCTGGACGGCGCGCATCAGGGCAGCTGGGACTGGAACATCGCGACCGGCGTGCTGAACTACAGTGAGCGGACACGGGCGATCCTCGGTCTGCCGCCCGATCGGGCCATCATCGACATCGACGCCTGGGAACGGCTGGTCCATCCAGGGGATCTCGACCGCGTCTGGCGCGACTTCGCCAACAGCCTGGAAAGCGGTAACGGCCACTACTCCAGCGAGTACCGGGTTGCGGCCGGCGGCAGCTGGCGCTGGGTATCCGATCGCGGCAAGATCGTGCAGCACGACGCCCTTGGTCAACCGATCCGGGCGGTCGGAATCCTCGCCGACATCACGGAGCAGCGACAGGTCGAGGAGGCCCTGATCCAGGCCAAGGTCGCGGCGGAGCAGGCGAGGCGCGAAGCCGAGGCGGCGAGGTATCGGGCGGAGCAGGCGGATCAGGTGAAGACCCGCTTCCTCGCCCAGATGAGCCATGAGATCCGCACGCCGCTGAACGCGGTGCTCGGCTTCGCCGGGCTGCTGGCCGATTCACCCCTGAACCCTCAGCAGCGGCGGCATCTCGACACCGTGCGCGAGACGGGGCACCTGCTCCTGGTGATGCTCAACGATCTGCTCGACTACGCCAAGCTCGAGGCGGGCAAGATCAGCCTCGAGCGCATCCCCTTCTGCCTCGACGAGCTGCTGGACGAGATGCGGCGGACGACCGAAATGCTCCTCTCGGAGAAGACCGTGGCCGTGCAGTTCAAGCTCGACCCGGCGCTCCCGGCCTGGGTCCGGGGCGATCCGATCCGGCTGAAGCAGGTGCTGAACAATCTGCTCTCCAACGCCGTGAAGTTCACCGCCAAGGGCAGTATCACGCTTAGCGCCATAGTGGCACCCAAGCCGCACGCGCCGGAAAGTCTGCGCTTCGAGGTGACCGACACCGGCATCGGCGTCGCCAGGGAGCAGCACGGGGCGCTGTTCCAGGAATTCAGCCAGATCGGCGACGGTACCGCGCGGCACTATGGCGGCACCGGCCTGGGCCTCACCATCAGCCGCGAGCTGGTGGAGCTGATGGACGGTACCATCGGCGTCGACAGCGATGCCGGACGCGGCAGCACGTTCTGGTTCACGGTGCCGCTCGAGGTCGTCGAGGCCCCCGCCATCGTGCCCGAGGCCGCGGCGCCCACCACGGCAGGGCGCGGGCCGCCCATGCGGATTTTGGTGGCCGACGACGTCCTCACCAACCGGGAGCTCGCCCAAGCCTTGCTCGAGCGGGCGGGCCACGTCGTGACGCTGGCGGAGAACGGACAGCAGGCCGTCGAGGCGGTGCGACGGCATCCGCCGGACCTTGTCCTGATGGACATCAACATGCCGGTCATGGACGGACTCGAGGCCATGCGGGCGATCCGGGCGCTGCCGGGTGCGGTCGGGAAGCTGCCGATCATCGCGCTGACCGCCAGCGCATTCCCTGCCGACCTGCAACGCTTCGTCGCCGCCGGCATGAACGGTCACGTCACCAAGCCCATCGACCCGGCGGCACTCACGGCAGCCATCGCCGGCATAGGGGCAGCAGCCGCTGCGGCCCCTGCCGCCCACTCCGCCGTCCTGGCACTCGAGCTGCTGGAGAGCATGGACGAGGCCGTCGGCCGCACCACGCTGCGCCGACTGTTCCTGACCATGATCCGAGACGTGACGGCCGCCACCGCCGAGCTGGCGGACGCGCTGGCACGCGGCGATGTGGAGTTCGGCTGGAAGGCCGCTCACCGCATCAAAGGAATCGGCGGCAGCCTCGGCGTCCCACGCCTCTCCACCGTCGCCGGCCTCATCGAGGCACGGGTCAAGGCTGGTGAAACGGACGGCTGCGATGCGCTGTTGACCGAGATGAATGCGCTGCTTGTTGCGGCGGAGGCCGCCTTCGCGCGACAGTTCGCCGAGCTGGCGCCGGCCTGACGGCAGTCCGGCGCGATGCAACCGGAGTTACCGCCATGCCGATCCGCCTCGACGGCTCCTGTCGCTGCGGTGCCGTGCGCTTCACGCTCGAATCGCACACGCCGCAGCCTTACCAGCTCTGCTACTGCTCGATCTGCCGCAAAACCGCCGGTGGCGGCGGCTACGCCATCAACCTGATGGGCTTGGCCAGCACCCTGCAGATCACCGGCAGCGATGCTCTGGGCATCTACCAGGCGCAGATCGAGGAGCAGGACGCCGACGGAGCCTGCCGCCTGCAGACCAGCCCGGGCCAACGGCATTTCTGCCGACAGTGCGCCAGCGCGCTCTGGCTGTTCGACCCGCGCTGGCCCGACCTCGCCCATCCGTTCGCCTCGGCCATCGACAGTGAGCTGCCGGTTCCGCCCGCGCGTGTGCATCTGATGCTGCGCTACAAGCCAAGCTGGGTCGAGCCGGCGATCGGGCCGAACGACGCGTGCTTCGACGAGTACCCGGAGCTGTCGATCGAGGACTGGCACCGCAGTCGCGGCCTCTGGCTGGAATGACCGCGACGTCGATCAGGCCGGCACCGGCAGCTTGTGCTCGACCTCCGCGGCGACGCTTTCGTAGATCTCGTCCTCCTGGGCGAAGTGCAGACGCAGGATGGCCTCAAGCGCGTAGAGCAGCCGTCGCAGCTCGGCCATGTCGGCGCTACCCCGGCCCCGCTGCCGGCAGCTCGGCCACGCAGCGGGTGAAGCGGCGGCCGAGATGCGCGATCTCACGGTGTGCCCGCGAGATCGCCGACATTGGATCGAGGCCGCCGATCAGGGGCGCTATCTCCGGATGTACCAACGTCTCGTCGGCCCGCTCATGCGCCAGCACCTGCTGCAGGTCGGCATCGAGCAGGACAAGCTCGCTCCGTAGGCCCGGGCCATCGCCGTCCCCCAGGCGATCGGCCAGCGCCCGCATCCGGTCCAGTACCGGGTCGAGACTGCCATGCTCGGCGATCAGCGAGCGGACGCGGGCATCCGCCAGTGACGGTGCCGCCGCCCGGCCATCGCCCAGGGCGCGCAGCGCGTTCAGGATGACGGCAACGTCGATCAGCTCCTGGAACAGCGCTCCGGCGACCGGAGGCAGATAGCCAGCCGCGGCCACGAGCATGCCCAGTGTCGACAGCACGATGCCTGCTACGACGCTCTCCTGGGCGATCCGCCGGGCGCGCCGGGTGACGCCGATCGCCAGCGCCAGACGATCGAGCCGGTCGACCAGCAGCACCACGTCGGCGGCCTCGCTGGCGGCCCCGGCCCCCCTCGCCCCCATGGCGATGCCCACATCGGCCGCCGCCAGCGCCGGTGCATCGTTCAGCCCGTCGCCGACCATCACCGTGACGCCGTCGGCCCGCTCGGCGCGCACGGCATCCACCTTGTCCTGCGGCGACCGCTCGGCGAGCACGCTGTCCACACCCAGGGCTGCGGCCACGGTCTCGGCCACGTCCTGCCGGTCGCCGGACAGCATCACGATCTTCTTGATCCCGGCGCGGTGCAGCGCGCGCAGCGCCCGTGGCGTGTCGCGGCGGATCTCGTCGGCCAGCAGCAAGGCGCCGGCGAGCCTGCCGTCGACCGCCACGAACACCGTCTGCGCGCCGTCGCGACGGGCACGCGCGATCAACTTGTCGGCCCATGCCGGCGGCGATGCGCCGGCGACCCAGGAGAGGCCACCCAGACGCACGTGCCGGCCATCCACTGTCCCGCCGATGCCGTCGCCGGCCGCCTCCTCGACGACCTCCGGCACCGTCAGGACCAGCCCACGGGCACGCGCCGCGGCGATGATCGCGGTCGCCAGCACGTGCTGGGACAGCTGCTCCAGCGAAGCAGCGAGGCGCAGCAACTCGTCCGGCGCCAGCCCGTCATGGCTGTCCACCGCGGTTAGCCGGGCGACGCCGGTGGTCAGCGTCCCGGTCTTGTCGAACATCACCGTGCGCGCGCGGGCCAGCGTCTCCAGGGCGCCGCCACCCTTGATCAGCACACCGTGCCGTGCGGCGGCGGAGATGCCGGCAATGATGGCGACCGGTACCGCCAGGATCAGCGGGCACGGGGTCGCCACCACCAGCACGGCCAGCGAGCGCACCGCGTCACCCGAGACCAGCCAGGCGAGGCCCGCGATCCCCAGCGTCAGAGCGAGAAACGCCATCGACCAGCGGTTGGCGAGGCGGACGAAGGGTGCCTTCTGCTGCTGCGCCGCCTGCACCAGCCGGACGATGTCGGCATAGGTGCTCTCCGCCGCGGTGGCGTCGGCCCGAAAGCGGAACGGGGCACCGGCATTGAGCGTACCGCTGCGCAGGCCGGCTCCGACCCGATGCTCCACCGGCACGGACTCGCCGGTCAGGGCCGACTCGTCCAGCACCGCTCCCTGGTCGAGCAGGGTGCCGTCCACGGGCAGCACCTCACCGCTCTTGACGAGGAGTCGATCACCCTGCCGCACCTCGTCCACCGGCACGTCGGCGAGATCGCCGCCCGATTCGCGGTGCGCAGTGCGCGGGGTGCGGCCGAGCAGGGCAGTGAGCTCACGGTTGGCGCGCCGCTGGGCGAACTCGTCCAGCACGTTGCCGCCGGTGAACATCAGCGCGATGACGACGCCGGCCAGCGTCTCGCCCAGGGCCAGCGCGCCGCCCATCGACAGGCCGGCGATGATGTCGACCCCGGGCTCCGCCTGCCGCAGCTGGCGAGCGATCTCGACCACGAGCAGCAGCAAGGCGGGAGCGACGCCGGCGGCCCATGCCAACGATGCCTGGTCGGCTCGCCCGGCCAGCCAGAGGCCGCCGCCGCCAAGGAGCGCCAGCCCGGCGACAACCATGGCGCTGCCATGCGGCGTTAACCAAGTGGCGCGCATCGGATCCCATCGCCCAGAGTCAGACGATGGACGCTGTCATACCCGAGGCCCGGACCGCAAGCTGCGACGAGGTCGCGGTCAGCGCAGACGTGCGCTTAGGGCACGGACTCGCCGGTCAGGGCCGACTCGTCCAGCACCGCTCCCTGGTCGAGCA
>JAPJRA010000119.1 GCA_030824835.1 Geminicoccaceae bacterium
GATCTGGGTCTCGGTGGTAGCCGTCAGGCGGCTCCTGGCGGGTCGTGCTCGGGTGCGTGGGGCGAGTTGATCGAGCGCCGCTACGCTGCTGCCATGGGTCGATATAATCAAATCGGGGGCAGGGATGGCTGAGACCGAAGAGCAGCTCGCCGGCAAGGTCGCGGTAGTCACGGGAGGCACGCAGGGCCTGGGCGAGACGATAGCCCGGCTGTTCGTTGCCCGTGGAGCGACCGGTATCGTGATCACCGGTCGCAACGCCGAGCGCGGCGAGCAGGTGCGCAGCGAGCTCGAGGCTGCCGGCGCCCAGGCCCTGTTCGTGCCGGCAGAACTGGCCGACCTCGATCAGGTCCGGGCGGTGATGGCTCGGACGGATGCCGCCTTCGGGCGCATCGACTGTCTCGTCAACGCCGCGGGCCTGACCGATCGCGGCAGCATTCTGGACACCTCGCCGGAGCTGTTCGACCGCATGTACGCGGTCAACGTGCGGGCACCGTTCTTCCTGATCCAGGATGCTGCCCGGATCATGCGCCGCGGGGGTGCCGGCGGAACGATCGTCAACATCCTTTCAACCTCGGCTCATGGCGGCCAACACTTCCTGGCCGCCTACTCCTCGTCCAAGGGTGCGCTAGGGATCCTGACCCGCAACGTCGCCTACGCCCTGATGCGCGACGGTATCCGCGTCAACGGGCTGAGCATCGGCTGGATGAACACACCCGGCGAGCACGCGATCCAGAAGGAGGCGCACGACGCGCCGCCGGACTGGCTGAACCGGGCCGGCGCCGGGCTCCCGCTGGGCCGTCTGCTCGACCCCGCCGAGGTGGCACGTGCCGTGGCCTTTCTGTGCTCGGCCGAGAGCATGCCCATGAGCGGCGCGCTGGTCGATTTCGATCAGTCCGTCCAGGGTGCCGGCGATCCGCCACGGCCGATGGTCCGACTGGAGGGCTGAGGCGGCAGGCGTCTGGCGAAGGCTCGCCGTTGATCGAGAGATGATCTGGTTGTATCATGCAACCATTATGGCGATCGATGCATCTCCTTCATGCTATGTCGAGCCGGTCAGGGCCGCATCGCGGCGGCTCGTCCGCGAGCTGGGCTTCATGCGGGGAAAACTGGCGGGCACGGATCTGGCACCGTCGGCTGTTCATGCTCTCGTGGAGATCGGTGCGCGGGCCGGCATCACCGCGGGCGCGCTGTCCGAGCTGCTGATCCTAGAGAAATCGAGCGTCAGCCGCATGCTGAGCAAGCTCGTCAAAGCCGGCGAGATCAGCGAGGATTCGGGCTCGCCTGATGGTCGAACCAAACCTCTCCATCTGACCGACCGAGGGCGGGCGACCCTGGCGAGAATCGATGAGTTCGCCAGAAGCCAGGTGCTCGACGCCTTGGGTCACATCAGCTCGGATCAGCACCGGACGGTGATCGAGGGATTGCGCCTCTACGCCGATGCTCTGGGAGCGGACAGGACCGGCGCCCATGGCGAACACCTCGCCGTGGAGATCAAGGCGGGCTATCGCCCGGGTGCGATCGCGCGGTGCGTCGACATGCACGCAAGTTACTATGCCCGAACCGCACAGTTTGGTCGCCCGTTCGAAGCCCAGGTCGCCGCCGGGTTGGCAGAGTTCTCCGCGCGGTTGGACAAGCCGTGCAACCAGCTCTGGCTGGCCATCCAGCTCGACCGTATCGTCGGCACGGTTGCGATCGATGGCGAGGATCTGGGGGAGGGTCGCGCGCATCTTCGCTGGTTCATCGTCGACGACGGGATGCGTGGCGCTGGAGTTGGTCGCCGCCTGCTGTCCGAGGCTGTCGCCTTCTGCGAGCGGCGGCACTTCGCCGAATGCCACCTGTGGACGTTTCGGGGGCTCGATGCGGCGCGCCGCCTCTACGAGGCGCATGGCTTCAGCTTGGTCGAGGAACGCCCTGGCCGCCAATGGGGCGAGGAGGTCCTGGAGCAGCGGTTCGTCCGGCAGATGCGGTAGGCGAGCCAACGGCTCCCATACTGGCTCTCAAGGGCGATGCAGCCCGAGCCCGCGCATGCGGCGATGCACCGTCGCGCGCGAGATGCCAAGGAGCCGGGCAGCCGCGGTCACGTTCCAGTCGCAGCGCTGCAACGCCAGCTTCAACGCCGACACGTCTTCATTCCCAGCGCATTCGATCGGCATGGGTCCGGCGAACTGCGGTGGCAGGTGCACGGAGGAGATCACCTCGCCGTCGCACAACGCCACCGCATAGCGCGCCGTATGATGCAGCTCGCGAAAGTTGCCTGGCCAATGATACGCTTTGAGCGCTGCCATGGTCTCGGATGAGAGCTTGGCTTGGCTACCTTGAGTTCCCGCCTCGTCGGCAAAGATTCGAGCGATCAACTCGGTCTTGTCGGCACGGTCGCGCAGGGCTGGCAGCTGCACCGTGGCACCGGCGAGGCGATAGTACAGGTCCTCACGAAAGCGCTTCTCGCTGATCAGCCGCTCGAGCGGCTGATGCGTGGCGGCGATCACGGCGACATCCAGCTTCACCGTGCGCCCGGTCCCGCCCAACGGTGTCACCTCGCCCTCCGACAGGGTTCGCAGCAGCCGGGTCTGGAGCACGGCTGGCATGTCGCCGATCTCGTCGAGGAAAAGCGTGCCGCCCTGGGCGTCGAGCAGCTTGCCGCTGGCACCGGCCTTGGCCGCGCCCGTGAACGCGCCAGGCTGATAGCCGAACAGCTCGCTCTCGATCAGGGGTTCGGGCAGCGCCGCGCAATTGATCGCGACGAAGGGTCTTCCGGCGCGGGCGCTCGCCCGGTGCAGCGCCTCGGCGAAGGCACCCTTGCCAGACCCGGTCTCGCCCATGAGTAGGATCGGCAGCCCGACACCGATCAGCCGAAGCGAGGCGGCAACGGCATGCTGCAGGCGCGGATCGCAGCCGGCGAGTGCCATGAGATCAGGGCCGTCGGACGGTGCCTGCTGGCGCCGGGCCGCTCTGGCATTTCCGTCCGAGACAGCGACTGGCCTGGTCGACGCTAGGACGCGAGCGAAGAGGCGACCGCGCCCGCCGCTGAGAGCGTCGAGGTCGACGGGCACGCCACGCGATGTCGCCAGGAGCTGGCTCTGCTCGAGGAGCAGCACAGTCTCGACCCTGCGGCCGAGCACGGCCGAATCCGAGCGATCCTTGAGGCGGCCAAGGGCGCGGCGGTCGGCGCCGACCACGCGGCCGGCCGCATCGACCGCCAGCAGGTATTCCTCCGCGGCGTCGAGGAACTCCCGATCGTGGGAGAGCTGCACCAACGTGGCACCGGCATCGCGGAAATGCTTGCGGAAGATCCGGTTCTCCAGCCGCCGCACGCTGTTGAGGACCACGTCGAGGATGAGCCGCTGCCGGGCGTGGTCTGAGGCGCGCGCCGTAGAGACGTCGAGCACCGCCGCGATTTCCCCAGTCGCGCCATGGATCGGTGCCACCGTGCAGGTGAGCCCGGCATTGCAGGGGGCAAAGTGATCGTTCTGCACGATGGAGACCGGTCGCGCCGTCCGCAGGCAGGTACCGACGCCGTTGGTGCCCTGGTGCGGCTCGTCCCAGATTGACCCGAGATAGAGCCCGGTGCGGCGTGCATCCCGCTCGAGGCACTCGGCCACGCGAAAATCCACCATGACGCCGTGCCGGTCGCCGAACAGCACGACGTAGTCCTCATCGACCAGGCGGCGGAACAGGCGATCCAGCTCGGGCCGTGCGATCGCGATGATGTCGCCCAACGGCTCGCGGAACGACTTCAGCTCGGCGGCCGTCAGCACCTGTGGTCTCGCTACCTGGTCGGGTGCCAGATGATATTCGTCGACGCAGCGTTTCCAGGAGGCGACCACCTCGCGGCCCAGGGGATGTGCCGGCGGCTGGGTCCGCCCGATCAAGGACGCGAAGATTCGGTCGACGTGTTCGCTCACCATTGGCTGGCGACCTTCGCTCCCGGCGACGTGTCTGGTCCCGGTTGTGCTTCCCTGATGCCGGCCGGGCAACGACGACGATTATCGGCCGCGTAGAAGACCCTAAATCCCGCGTCCGCGGTCGCAAGGCAAGTACGACCTTACGACAATGTCGCAGCTGCGACGGTCGCGATCGTCCCACTGTCGCAGGTGCTACACTTTCGGCAAAGCTAAGTACTTGATCTGCCCTGCTTTGATCAACTGGCACATGAACTGCAATTCCCTCCGCATCCGGTTCGAGCGAAGGCCGGGCGGCCAATGCAAGGGAGAGAGTTTGATGCAGCTAAGTCGCAACGAGCTGGCGCAAGCCTATCGCCAGATGCGCACGATCCGCGAGTTCGAGGAACGGGTGCATGACGAGTTCTCGGCCGGCAACATCCCGGGCTTCGTGCATCTCTACGCTGGCGAGGAGGCCTCGGCCGTGGGCTTCTGCAGCCATCTTGGCAAGCAGGACTACATCGCCAGCACCCATCGCGGCCATGGGCACTGCATCGCCAAGGGCTGCGACGTCCGCGGCATGATGCTGGAGATCTTCGGCAAGAACGAGGGCATCTGCGGTGGCAAGGGTGGCTCGATGCACATCGCCGACCTCGAGACTGGGATGATGGGCGCCAATGGCATCGTCGGCGGGGGTCCACCATTGATCTGCGGTGCGGCGCTGACTGCCAAGACGCTCAAGACGGGTGGTGTCGCCATCGCGTTTGTCGGTGACGGTGGCTCGAACCAGGGCACGACGTTCGAGAGCTACAACATGGCCAAGGTTTTGAACCTGCCGGTCATCTTTGTGGTCGAGGACAACGGCTATGCCGAGGCCACGGCCAGCGCCTGGTCGGTCGGCGGCACCCAGCTCGGTCGTGCCGCCGGCTTTGGCATGCCCGGCCACCAGGTCGACGGCTTCGACTTCTTCGCCGTCTACGAGACCGCCCGCGAGGTGATCGATCGCGCGCGCGCCGGCGGCGGCCCGAGCCTCGTGCATGTCAAGCTCGCCCGCTACTACGGCCATTTCGAGGGCGATGCGATGAGCTACCGCCTGCCGGACGAGGTGGCCCGCCTGCGCAGCCAGCAGGACTGTCTGGTCAGGTTCCGCCAGCGCGTGCTCGAAGCGGCGCTCCTGGAGCCGGAGGCGCTCGATCAGATCGATCACGAGGTCAAGTCGCAGATCGATCAGGTGACCGCCGAGGCCAAGGTGGCGGCGGTGCCGACCGCGGCCGACCTGATGACCAACGTCTACGTCTCCTATTGAGGCTACGCCAATGTCCAAGAAGACCTATCGTCAGGCGATCAACGAGGCGCTGCGGCAGGAGATGGAGCGCGACCACCGCGTCGTGGTCATGGGCGAGGACATCGCCGGTGGCATGGGTGCGCCCGGTGAGGACGATGCCTGGGGCGGCGTGCTCGGCGTCACCAAGGGCCTGATGCCGAGGTTCGGCCGCGAGCGGGTGATCGATACGCCGATCACCGAGAGCGCCATCGTCGGCATGGCCGCCGGGGCGGCGGCGACCGGTCTGCGCCCGGTGGCCGAGCTGATGTTCGTGGACTTCCTCGGCGTCTGCTTCGACCAGATCTTCAACCAGGCCGCCAAGTTCCGCTACATGTTCGGCGGCAAGGCCGTGACACCCATGGTGGTGCGGACCATGTACGGTGCCGGCTTCCGCGCCGCCTCGCAGCACAGCCAGTGCCTGTACAGCATCTTCACCCACATCCCGGGCCTGAAGGTGGTGCTGCCGTCGAACGCCTACGAGGCCAAGGGCCTCCTGACCCAGGCGATCCGCGACGACGACCCGGTGATCTTCCTCGAGCACAAGGCCATGTACGACGAGGAGGCCGAGGTCCCCGACGACGCCTACACGATCCCGTTCGGCGAGGCCAACGTCACCCGCGAGGGCGACGACGTCACCATCATCACCATGGGCCGCATGGTGGGCTTCTCCAACCAGGTCGCGGACAAGCTGGCGAAGGACGGGATCGGCTGCACCGTCGTCGACCTGCGCACGACCTCGCCGCTCGACACCGAGACCATCCTCGAGACCGCCGCCGAGACGGGCCGTGTCGTCGTCGTAGACGAGTCGCATCCGCGCTGCAGCATGGCGACCGACATCTCGGCCCTAATCTGCGAGCAGGCATTCGACCGGCTCAAGGCGCCGATCAAGCTGGTGACCGCGCCGCACTGCCCGGTGCCGTTCACGCCGGCCCTGGAGGACCTCTACCTGCCGAGCCCGGACAAGATCGAGACGGCGGTACGCAGCATCGTCGGGAGGGCTCACTGATGGCGGCGATCGAACCCATCGTCATGCCCAAATGGGGCCTGGCGATGCAGGAAGGCATGCTCGCCGAGTGGCACGTCGCGGAGGGGACGGCGATCTCCAAGGGCCAGGAGATCATGGACATCGAGACCTCGAAGATCGCCAACGCCTTCGAGAGCCCGGTCACCGGCAAGCTGCGGCGGCAGCTCGTCAGCGTCGGCGAGACGGTGCCCGTCGGGGCGCTCCTTGCTGTCGTCGCCGACGATACCGTGGCCGATTCCGAGCTCGAGGCCTTCATCGGCGATTTCCAGGCCAAGTTCGCCGAATCTCTGGCCGCGACGGCAGAAGTCGGTGGGCCGGAGCCCCAGTTCGTCGAGCTGCCCGGCGGTCGGCTCCGCTTCCTCAAGCTCGGCGATGCGGCAGGCGATCCGGTCATCTTCCTGCACGGCTACGGCGCCGACCTCAACAACTGGCTGTTCAACCAGCCGGCTGTGGCCGCGAACCACACCACCTACGCGCTCGACCTGCCGGGGCATGGCGGATCGACCAAAAATGTCGGCGCCGGCACCATCCAGAGCCTGGTCGAGGCCGTCCTGGGATTCATGCAGGCCCAGGGCATCGCCCGGGCGCATCTGGTCGGGCATTCGATGGGCGGGGCCGTGGCCCTGGCACTGGCGACCGGTCATCCGGGCAAGGTCGCCTCGGCGACCCTGGTCTGCCCGGCCGGGCTCGGGCCGGACATCTCGATGACCTATATCGACGGCTTCATCGAGGCGAGCCGGCGCAAGAAGATGGAGCCCGTGTTGCAGATGCTGGTGGCCGATCCCGAGCTGGTCACCGGCGAGATGATCGAGGACGTGCTCAAGTACAAGCGCCTCGACGGTGTCGATGCAAGCCTGAAGACACTGCGTGCGGCTCTCTTCCCGGAGGGCCGGCAAGGGCTTGTGCTCAAGGACCGGCTGGCCGATGTGACGGTCCCGATCCGGGTGCTCTGGGGTGGGCAGGACCGCATCGTGCCCGCAGCTCATGCGCAGGGCCTGCCCAGCGGCGTCGAGGTGACGATCTTCGCGGACGCCGGTCATCTGGCCCACATGGAGAAAGCCAACGAGGTGAATGCCGCGATCGAGGCGGTTCTCGGTCGCGCCGCCTAAGATGGATCGGCGGGTGCGGACACCCGCCGGTCCATCCGACAAACATCAGGGAGTGTAGAAATGTCAGGACGTCTGGCCGGTCAGCGAATCGTCGTCACGGGTGGCGGGCGCGGCATCGGGGCGGAGATGGCCAAGGCCATGGCCGCCGAAGGTGGCAGGCTCGTCATCGCCGATCTCGACCTCGGGCTGGCGCAAGAGATGGCGGGAATGATCACCGCAGCCGGGGGCAGTGCCGTCCCGGTGCAGGTGGACGTCCGCGATCGGGCCAGCGTGGCCGCGATGATCGCCGCCACTGTCCAGGCCTTTGGCGGTCTGGACGCGATCTTCAACAATGCTGGCATCGCGCAGGTCCGACCGTTCCTCACCATCACCGAGGAGGACTGGCGCGCGGTTATGGACGTGAACGCGCTGGGCGTGCTGATCTGCATGCAGGAGGCCGCCAAGCAGATGATCGCGCAGGGGACCGGCGGCAGCATCGTCAACACGGCCTCCATCGCCGGCAAGCAGGGCTACGAGCCCTTGGCCCACTATTCGGCCAGCAAGTTCGCCGTGGTGGCGCTGACCCAGGCCGGGGCGCGGGCGTTCGCCAAGGACAAGATCAGGGTCAACGCGATCTGCCCGGGTGTCGTCGCCACCGACATGTGGAAGCTGATCGACCGCGGCTTCAAGGACAGCGGTCTCACGGCCCGCGACAACGAGGCGTTCGAGACCTTCGCCGCCACCGCCCTGCTCGGTCGGGGGTCGCGGCCGGACGACATGGCGGGGGTGGCCCTGTTCCTGGCCGGCGCCGATTCGGCGTTCATGACCGGCCAGACCCTTCTGGTCGACGGCGGCATCGTCCTCGACTGATCCGATCCCATCAAACAATGCAGGAGGCAAATCCATGAAGGCTGCCGTCTATCACGGCCGCGCCGACGTGCGCGTCGAGGAGCGGCCGGAGCCGCAGGTCCGGCCCGGCACGCTCAAACTCAAGGTGGACTGGTGCGGCATCTGCGGCACCGACCTGCACGAATACGAGGAAGGGCCGATCTTCGTGCCGCCGCCGGGCCACCCGCACCCGATCACCGGTGAGACCCTGCCGCTGATCCTCGGCCACGAGTTCGCCGGCACCGTGGCCGAGATCGGCTCAGGGGTCAGCGGCTTCAAGCTCGGCGACCGTGTCGCGGTCGACCCAATCTTCGCCTCCGGGGACGACGACGAATGCCGCAAGCTGGGCTTCCAGGGCCTGTCCGGCGGCGGGGGCGGGTTCTCGGAG
>JAPJRA010000120.1 GCA_030824835.1 Geminicoccaceae bacterium
GGCATGTTCGCCGCGGTGTAGGCGAAGATGTCCGAGATGATCCGCATCGAGGGCGCGGGCGGGAAGATGTAGGTGTTCCTGACCATGAACTCCTTGAGGATGTCGTTCTGGATCGTGCCGCTCAGCTTCGCCGCCGGCACACCCTGCTCCTCGGCGGCGACGATGTAGAGCGCCAGGACCGGCAGCACGGCACCGTTCATGGTCATCGACACGCTCATCTGGTCGAGCGGGATGCCGTGGAACAAGGTCTGCATGTCGAGGATCGAATCGATGGCGACCCCCGCCATGCCGACATCACCCGCGACGCGCGGATGGTCGCTGTCGTAGCCCCGGTGGGTCGCGAGGTCGAAGGCGACCGAGAGGCCCTTCTGGCCGGCGGCGAGGTTGCGCCGGTAGAACGCGTTGCTGTCCTCGGCCGTGGAGAAGCCGGCATACTGCCGGACCGTCCAGGGCTGGGTCGTGTACATGGTGGGGTAGGGGCCACGCAGGAACGGCGGCAGGCCGGGGAACGTGCCCAGGAAGTCCAGCCCCGCGGTGTCCGCGGCGGTGTAGAGCGGCTTGACCGGGATATCCTCCGGCGTCCTCCACGCCAGCTGGTCCGGCGTGTGGGCGGTCGCCGCGGCGAAGGCCTCGGCCCAGGCGCCGGGATCGGCGACGTCTGTCGGCTGGCCCAGCTCGATCTCGGCGAAGCTCGGGATCTTGGTCATGCTACCTCACCGCTGACGCGAGCGTAGGCGTGCTCAAGCGTCTCCAGGACATTGCCGCCCGCATGGACGAACTCGTCGATCCCGGCTGCCTTCCAGGCCTCGCGTTGCGCTTCCCCGGGGCGGCCCATCAGGAACACGCCGGCACTGTGGGCGTGCTTGAGGGCAGTGGCCGCCGGAGCCGCCAGCGTGTCGTAGTTGGCGTCGCTCGAGCAGATCGCCGCCAGCTTGGCGCCGCTGGCCTTGAAGAGGTGCCCGATCTCCTCCAGCGACGGCAGCGGATCGCTCATCACCGTGGCAAAGCCGCCGGCCTCGAAGAGGTTGCTGGCGAACGTCGCCCGCGCCGCGAACTCGTCGCGCCGTCCCAGGTTGCAGAGGAAGACCCGTGGCCGCTCGCCGGTGCGGGCCAGGATAGCATCGCTTCGCTCGCGCAGCCGCTCGAACCCCTCGCCCAGACGATGCGCCGGTATCGCGGCGATCCCGGGGGCGCCGGGCCGTGGCGTGGCCGGCGCCGGCGGCCGCGACGGCTCGGCGAGCTCGGCAAACTCGGAGACGCCGGTGATGGGCTCGCGCCGGCTGGCGATCGCCGCCGACCGTTCCTGCCAGGTCTGCGCCACCAGCTTCTGCGGGAAGCCCGCCCGCAATGCCGCCAGCATGCCGCCCTGCCGCTCGATGTCCTGAACCAGGCCCCAGGCCTTCTCCGCGAGCTGCTCGGTCAGGGCCTCGACGTACCAGGCACCGCCGGCCGGATCGACGACCCTGCCGAGGCTGCTCTCCTCGATCAGCACCAGCTGGGTATTCCGCGCGATCCGCCTCGCCAACGCCTCCGGGAGCCCAAGCGCATGGTCGAACGGCAGCACGGTGATGCTGGTGGCGCCGCCGGCCGCGGCTGCGAACGTGGCGACGGTGCTGCGCAGCACATTGACGTAGGGCGCTCGTCGACTGAGCATCCGGGTCGCCGTCTCGGCGTGCAGGCGCAAGTCGGGCATCGCCGTCGCCGCATCGGCCACCTCCAGGACCCGGCCCCAAAGCCGACGCACGGCACGGAACTTGGCCACTGTCAGGAAGAAGTCGGCGTCGGTGGCCAACGCCAGCCCGATCTGGCTGGCAGCAGCCCGGGGCTCGAGCCCGGCGTCGACCAGGGTGCGCAGATAGCAGATGCCGGTGGCCACGACCGCCGCCAGCTCCTGCGCCTCGCTGGCGCCGCCCGCGTGATAGGGGCGCCCGTCGGCCACGAGGGCGGTGATGCCCGGCCACGCGCCGTGCGTCTGGCGCGCGAGCGCCACGGCCGCCGCCAGTCCGGCCTCCGGCTCCAGCGGGTGGCCCGCGACGGCGGCGCCAAGCGGGTCGGCATTGAGGTCCGCGCGGACAGCCGCCGGGTCGACGGCCTGGTGCCTCAGCAGATGGAGCAGCGCCTCGGCTGCTGCCGCAAAATCCTTGCCGGCGGCAAGGCCGATCGGGGCGAGGTCGAGATGGACGCCCGTCAGCGCACGTGGGAGATCGTGCGCCATGGCCGCATCGATCTGGAGCTGGATCGAGGTCACGCCGCGCTCGAGGTCCTCGAGGATCTGAGTGTTCAGGACGGCCGGATCGGGGTGTGCATGATGTTGTCGCACGTCCCAGCCGCCGGCGACGGTTCCAGCGGCCGTACTCCCGCGTGTGAACGGTGCTGCCCCGGGCAGCCCGACATCCTGGCCACCATCCAGCGCACCGTAGAGCGGCGTGATCACGATCGCGTCATAGGTTCGCCGCACCAGTCGGCGCTCGAAGTCGGCACCCTTGAGCACCTTTGCCACCAAATCGCGCCATTGCGCCGATTCCGCGGCGGGGAACTCTGCCGCGAGGGTGAAGCCGCCGTCGCTGTTCAAGGAGTTTGTCCTGTTCCAATATGCACGTCCTGGCACGGGAACGATGCCACGCAACGGCCATGCACTCCAGGGGACGCTCCGTCGCAAGCCGTCAGCTTGCGGGTGCGGCAGTGAAAGCGCTCCTAAGTTAGGCGAAAGATGTGCACTTGCAGCATCGCAAATATAACCTTGGACAAAAGGCGCTCGGCCTTTGCCTACATTCGTCCGGCCGAGGCGAGTGCCATGGCCCGCCAAAATGCCACATGAGCAGGCTATCGCTCGTGCCGCCGCATCTGGGGCGCGTTGCCGAGAGGACGCTATGCAGCTTGGGCGTTTTCTTGCGTTGCGGGATGGTGTATGAAGCTTTCGATTGAAGTTCCTGATGCCATTGCCCTCGTCCGGTGAGCCGGCATCCGCTCCGAACAGGATCAACATGACGCCTCAGCCAGCCGATTCCGTACGCCCTGCTGCCGAGGCCGTTGTCGCCGACGACACCGGCCTGGACATCAAGGATCTGATTGGCATCCTGCGACGCCGCAAGACGGTGATCATCTCCACCGTGCTGCTGGTGACGACGCTGGCCGTACTCGTCGGTCTTCAGGTGACGAGAAAATATACGGCTACCGCTCTGGTGATGATCGACCCCAACCAGAGCCGAGTTGTCGATGTCGAATCGGTGATTCAGGGACTGGGCACGGACGCCTCGACGGTCGAGAGCCAGATGCGGATCATCGGCTCGAGATTCCAGCTCGAGCGGTTGGCGGAAAATCTCGGTATCTTCCAGGATCCCGAATTCAATGTGGCGCTGCGCAATCCCGACCGTGACGTGCAGATGCAGGTCGAGGGTCCGTTCGAATCGCTGTTATCGTGGATTCCCGACGAGTGGCTGGTTGCGACCGGTATCGCTGCTGAACCCGTCGATGCGGTAAACGATGAGGCGCCGATCCTCCAGCACGAGGCGACGATCGAAGCCTTTAGCGACCGGCTCAAGGTGACGCCCGAGGGGCGGTCCTACGTCATCAAGCTGGCCTTCACCTCGGAAGATCCCAAGAAGGCCGCCCGGGTCGTCAATGCCGCCGCCGATCTCTATGTGTCGACGCTGCTGGACGAGAAGGTTACCAAGACTGATCGGGCTTCGGCATGGCTGGCCGAGCGGCTTGACGAGCTGCGTGCGGAAACCAAGGCTGCGGAAAATGCGGTAGAGCAATATCGCACCGAGCATGGCATCAACGATGCCAGCGGCGTGCTGACGCTGAACGAGCAACGCCTGTATAATGTCAACCAGCGGCTATCCGAGCTGCGGGCGGATTATGCCGGCTCCCAGGCCAAGCTCACCCAGATCCGCGACATGCGAAGCCAAGGCCTCAAGGCGCTTCAGGCAGTGCCCGAGGTGCTTCAGTCTCAGGTCATTATCGACCTGCGTGCACGAGAGACGGAACTGCTCAAGGAAGAATCCGAGCTCCGGAGCACCTTCGGCTCGAAACATCCGGCGATCGTCAGCATTCAGGAGGAGAAGGCTACCCTGGAGCGCAAGATCGACGCCGAGGTTCAGCGCATCACCAAAACAATCGAGAACGACAGCGAGGTCATAGCGTCACGGATCGCGGCGCTGGAGCAGCAGGTCAAGGAAGTCTCAGGCGACACAAGCCTCGATCGCGAGGTCGCGGTAAGGCTACATGAGCTGGAGCGAGACGCCGACGCGTCCCGCAATCTCTACAACATGTTCCTGCAGCGCTACAAAGAGACTGCCGATCAGCAGGACCTCATCGAGGCCGATGCGAAGGTGGTGTCGACGGCGGCACCGCCCAGTGAGCCCAGCACCCCAGGTCCGAAACTGTTCGGTGCGGTAGGCTTTACCGCGTCCATCATGATGGGCGCACTGCTGGCCTTGCTGCTGGAGCGGTTCGACAGCGGGCTGCGCAGCGCCAAGCAGGTCGAGCAGACGCTCGGACTGCCGGCCCTCGGGCTGGTGCCGCGGCTCGCGAGGCTGAAGCGCAACCAGAAGCCGCATCAATATCTGCTGTCGAAGCCGCTGTCGGCCTACGCCGAATCGGTGCGTGCGATCTACACGTCCCTCCAGCTCTCCAACGTCGACGAGCCGCCGCAGGTGGTTCTGGTGACCTCGTCCCTGCCGCAGGAAGGCAAGACCACGCTGTCCTTGAGCCTCGCCACCTTCGCCGCCAGCTCAGGGCAGCGGGTCCTGCTCATGGATCTGGATCTGCGGCATCCCAGCGTGCACCGAGACCTCGGCGTCACGCCGACGGAGGGGCTGGTGGAGTACATGGCTGGCGAGCGCGATCTCGACGACGTGATCGTGCACAACGACACCGCCAACCTCTGGTACCTGCCGGTCAAGCGCCAGACCGCGAACCCGACCGACCTGCTCGGCAGTAAGAAGATGAAGGCGCTGTTCGCCCTGCTCCGCGAGCGCTTCGATTTCATCGTGCTGGACACCGCGCCGCTGCTCGGGGTCACGGACACCAAGGTGGTGTCGCGGTTTGCCGACAAGGTGTTGTTCGCGATGCAATGGGACAAGACGAGCAAGGACACAGCCGTTAATGCGCTGTCCCACATGCGCGAGGCCAAGGGTCACATGGCCGGCGTGGTGCTCACCCAGGTCGATGTCCGCAAGCACGCCCAGTACGGTTATGGTGACGTTGGGCAATATTACGGCAAGTACCAGAAATATTACGTAAACTGAGGCTTCCGATAGCGCATTGGCCCGGCGGCGACGGAGGCGCTATAGCGGCAGGGCGGGGCGGTGGCCTCGCCCACTTGCTCTGAAGAATCCGACCCGGGAGCGACCGGCATGCGACTCTACGATTTCGGCGTCACCTTCATCCTGATCGCCGCCGTCTGTGCGGCGGTGGCCATGGTGGTGGCGGCCCAGGTCGCCTGACCTGCCGGCGAGCGCGGCCGACTACACCGACGCTCGCCGCGCCGTCACTCCAGGCGCAGATGGAAGCTCTTGGGACGGGTCAGCTGGCCGTAGGCGAGTTCGGAGAGCGAGCAGCCGCGGCCGGAATCCTTGACGCCGACCCACGCCAGCGCCGGATCGAGATAGTCGCATCGGTTCATGAACCAGGTGCCGGTCTCGATCCGATCGCCGATCCGTAGTGCCGCCTCGACATCCTGCGTCCAGACCGAGGCGGTCAGGCCGAAGTCGCTGTCGTTCATCAGCCGGACCGCCTCGTCGTCCCCGTCCACCGGCATGATACCGACCACGGGGGCGAAGCTCTCCTCGCGCATGATCCGCATCTCGTGGCTCACGTTCACCAGGCACTGCGGCGCCATGTAGGCGGACCCGCGCCGCTCGCGCGCGAAGGCCCCGGTGTCGATCAGGGGCCTCGCCCCTTGCGCCACGGCCGCCTCGACTTGATCGCGGGCGAAGTCGGCGGCGGCAGGGCGCGCCATCGGCCCCAGGGTCGTACCGGGCTCGGTCGGGTCGCCCAGCACGTACCGCGCCGCCAGTTCGGCGTAGCCTTGCACGAACGCATCGAAGCGGCGGCGGTGGACATAAATCCGCTCGATGCCGCAGCAGCTCTGGCCGGAGTTGAAGCAGGCGCCGTCGACCAGGCTTTCGATGGCCTTGGCGAGGTCGGCATCCTCGCGGACATAGGCCGGGTCCTTGCCGCCGAGCTCCTGGTTGGTCCCGATAAACGTCGTCGCCGCCGCCTGCTGCACCGCATGGCCGCCGGGGACCGAGCCCGTGAAGGCCACCAGCTGGGCGGCTCCACTGCCGATCAGCCGCAGCACCGACTCGTGGCCGAGATGCAAATGCTGGAACACACCGGCGGGGAGTCCGGCCTCGTCGAACGCCTGCTGGAGCCGCTCGGCGCAGAGCGGCGTCTGCGCCGAGTGCTTCAAGAGCACGACATTGCCCGCGACCAGGGCCGGGACGATGCTGTTGATGGCCGTGAGATAGGGATAGTTCCAGGGTGCGATGACGAACACGAGCCCCAGCGGCTCATGCCGGATGAACCGCATGAAGCCCGGCTTGTCGCCGACCTCGCGATCGGCCAGGGCGCGCGGGGCCGCCGCCAGCATGTAGCGCGCCCGCTCCTCCAGGCCGCGGATCTCGCCCGGGCTCTGGTCGATGGGGCGGCCCATCTGCCAGGTGATCTCGGCCGCCAGCTCGTCGCTGCGCGCCACCAGGGCGTCGACGGCGCCGCCGATCAGCCGCAGCCGCTCGGCCAGGGGCATCGCCCGCCATGAGTGGAAGGCCCGCCCGGCGCGCTCCACGGCCGCAGCGATCGCACCCTCGCCCGCGAGCTCGCGCTCGACGAATATCCGCCCGTCGACGGGCGAGACCGTGCGCAGCAGAGTCATGCCGCTGGTGTCCTGCTCGGATGTCAGTGACTGGCGATGTACGCCTCGCGCAGAACTACCGTCTCCAGCTCCATCTCGTCGAGCCGGCTTTTCACCGCATCGCCGATGCTGATCAGCCCGGCCAGCCGGCCGTTCTCGACCACCGGCAGGTGACGGATGCGATGGCGCGTCATCTCGGCCATGACCGCCTTGATGGCGTCGTCGGGGCTGCAGGTGCGGACGCCCGTGGTCATCAGGTCCGCGACCCGGTGGTCGGAGCTCATGATCGCCGCGCCGTCCTGCGCGAGCCCGCGCAGCACGTCGCGCTCGGACAGGATGCCGGCGATGACGGCACCGTCCTCGCTCGCGACCAGCGCCCCGATCCGCTCGAGCGCCATCCGATGGACTGCGGTGGAGATCGTGGCGTCGGGGCGGATCGTCACCACCCGGCGCCCTTTTTGTTCGAGGATTTCACGTACCTTCACGCTTCTGCTCCCAGCATCTGGCAAGCGAGCGGGAACGCCGTGATCGACCCGCTCCAGTAGCGCACTATGGGGACAAAGCCCCCTCAGGCCAAGGCCGGAAAACGGCAGGTTGCGTCGACCGCGTGGCGCACGGCAGCCATCGCCGCCGGGTCGAGCCCGGCCGTCCGGTCGCCGCCACAGAGCGCACCTCGAAAGCCCAGATAGTCCGGCTGCAAGCGCCCGAGCGCGGCGATGTCGGCTACGCGCAAGGAGCCCGCCAGCCCGCTCACGAGCCCGTGCGCCCGGGCTTCGGCCACGAAGGCCGCGAGCTGCGCCGGGTCCAGGTGCCGCAGCAGCCCGCCCGCCCGCTTGTCCGCCGTGTCCAGCATCACGCCAAAAAATCCGGCCCGCGCCAGCAGCGGCGTTAGGCCGAAATCCGGCTCCTGGTCCGCCATCAGTACCGCCACCAGGCGCGTGCCGGCCCGGGCCAGCGGCGCCAGCCCGTCCAGCACGGCCCGGTGGCCGTTCTGGCCGAAGAAGCCGAGCTTGACGATGTCGACCCTGGTCGCCGCCGTGGCCTGGGCCGCCGCCTGCAGCGGCTCGGGCTCCATTGGCAGGTCGCCCACGGTGGCGCTCACCGGCACCCGGCCGGCCACCAGGCGCACGGCCTCCCGCAGCGACGCCGTGGGCCAGGCCCCGAGCGCCCCGGCCGCTGGATCCTTGAGGTCGAGAATGTCCGCGCCGAGGCGCAGCGCCAGCGACGCCTCGGCCAGGGTCGCCACGCTGGCGAGAAGTCCCGCCGTACCTGCCCGAGCCAGCGGCAGGGGTTGGCGTGCGGAAGCGGTGGCCTCGGGCCGGCCCGGCGGTATCGGCATCAGAACATCCCCATGGGGCTGCGGGGTCGCACCTGGGCAAGGCGTATGACCCACTCAGACGATGGTAGCGCTGGACAAGGCATCGGAAGCCCGTCAGCTTTCCGCCGGCAGTGCTGGCGGCGTCGTGACAGAGATCAGCTTAGTTCGTGGCTGCGCCGAAGCAATCCAGCACGCAGTCGAACGACGGAGGTTTATTGTTGCGTTGCAGCAGAGCGGCGGGTGGGCGAGGCCGGTGTGTCGCATGGCACTTGCGGTGAGCGGGGCGGTATAGGCGGAGCCATGGGCAAGGTCATCGACATCGAGCAGCGGCGTCGCTCCGCCCGGGCGCGAACCGCGGCAGCCGCCGCCGGCAAGGCCGACCTGCCTGTGATGCCTTATGCCATGGCC
>JAPJRA010000121.1 GCA_030824835.1 Geminicoccaceae bacterium
GTTCCATGGCTACACATATTCAGCACATCCGCTAGCCTGCGCAGCGGCGCTGGCGACCTTAGAAACATATAAAGCGGAGGGATTGTTCCAACGGGCGCTAGACCTTGCCCCGTATTGGGAAGAGCGGCTGCACGGCTTGCGCGGCAGCCCGAACGTGATCGATATTCGCAATATCGGGCTGATGGGGGCGGTGGAACTCAGCGCTCGCCCCGGCAAGCCGGGCGAGCGCGCCTACGACGCCATGATCGCCGCCTGCGACAAGGGCGTCATGCTGCGCATCACTGCAGATACGCTTGCCATGTCCCCGCCACTGATTGTCACCAAGCCCCAGATCGATGAGATCATGACGACGGTAGCAGAGGTGCTGGACGCCCTCGCCTGAGGCCATCACCCTCGAGGGGAAACTGCGGCCGGCCGGCTCGAGATCTGCGCCGGCTCCTGCAGCACCGCCGGATCCAGTGTTGACGGGTCGACACGCTCGGCCCAGGACACGATCGGGATCACCTCCTGGCCGTCTTGCTGTCGTTGGGCGCGCACAGGATTGACGTAGTTCCACACGGTCTTGCCGGCGCGTGTGACCTCGAAGAGGCGTCCGCCATCGGATTCCGTGATCAAGGTGTTGCCGTTGGCCAACCTGACCTCCGACGAGCGGACCTCGCTCTCGAAGGGCTCCTCCGGCGTGCCGGCATAGGTCCAGACGATCTCCTGGGTCCGCGGATCGATCTCGATCACCCGCGTGATGCCACCCGGCCCGACATTTCCCTGATTGTCGAACAGCAGGATGTTGCCGTTGGCCAAGAGGTCGGGGTCGTGCTGACGCAGCCAGGGACCACGCGTCGCCCAGACGATCTCTTCACTCGTCGGATCGAGGATGGCAATGGTGCCGATCTCGCGGAACGACAGCAGCAGCCGACCGGCCGTCGCCATCGGCAGCTTGCTCGCATTATTGCCGTCGAGCACCTCGATGGAATTGGTGTGCAGGTAATCGCCGGCACCCTTTTGAATGTACCAGGGAACGGTATCGAGTAGACGTGCGTAAGGCGAGCGCATGAGCACATCCAACACCCGAATCTTCTTGAGCTCCTGCCCTTCGGGCGACAGTACGGCGATATAGTCGTCGATACGTGGTGCCCGGAGGTGAGGATATTGGAGGATGTCGTCCTGACCAATTTCCTGGGTCAAGACGAATATCCTGCCATCGGGCGCCACGCTCAGATCATGGTGTACATGCGCCAGATACTTCCAGATGATGTTGGAATCCTTGTCGTATTTGACCAGCCCGTAGCCCCAGGGCGTGTCGCCTACCGCAACGTACAACGCCAGAAGATCACCATTGGGATAGAGATAGGTCTTCTCGATATAGACGTGAGAATCGGGCTGGGGTGATTTTACGGCCGCCGTCTTGTCCCAGATCTGACTGAAAGGCACGCCCCATTCACGCACGACCCGGCCGTCCATGTCGATCAGGCGAGCCTTCTGGTCGTGACCGGAGGTGTAGAGCGTCAGTCCGTTCTGTGCCTGTCCCGGCTCGTACACGGTGACGCCGCGCTGATCCGTCCGTGCCGGCCGCCAAAGGTCGAACTGCAGCGGATCGCTGTACTGGGTGACCTTACTGTAGAGTGCGGTTCCCGCCCGGTAAGCGTTCTCCACCACCCGCGCCGGCCCCATGTCGCTCAGTGTCGTCACGCTCCCGGCAATGAAGCCCAATGTGCCCACGGCCGCGAAACACATGATCATATGGGCGGTTCGGCCCCATGCCTCCGACGTGCTTTGCATCGGAATTCCCATCTCTCGAGGCGCTGTTCCCAACGCCGACTATGGCACTGATAACGCACAGACGTACAAAGTGTTCCACATCGTCCCGCAGGGGATCCATGCGGCAAGAACGGGTCGGGTTTGTAGGGAGCCAGCGCCGTAGGCTGTAGCCGATCCCAGGGGGTCGTCGGATCGCCGCGTAAAGTGATCCGACGACTTGGCATTAGGCACCATATGCGAACTGGAGGCATACGACGATCATGGGAAATACCAACCTATGAGTGTTTTTATTTGCTATATAAATCTTAATAGTAGAAAAGGCGGCTATGTAGCGGCGCGCTCATGATAACTAGTACATGGGCGGCGTGGTGGCGGAGCGAGGGTGGGCTCGATGCGCAGGCATATACTGACAGTGTTGCTGATAGCGGTCGCTGCGGTCGGGGGGATCAGGGTCTCAAGCGCCGTCGCGGAACCGGCGTCCGTCCTGCGCCCGAGCATCGTGTTCATCCTCAGCGACGACGAGGACGTGGCTTCCCACTGGGTGATGGAGAAGACCAAGGCGCTGATCGCAGACCAGGGCACGACCTTCGCCAACTATTTCGTCAGCTACTCATTCTGCTGCCCGTCGCGCGCCACGACATTACGCGGGCAATACCCGCACAATCACCGCATCGAAGGCAACGAATGGCCGTCCGGTGGCTATGAGAAGTTTCGGGCTATGGGCCTGGAAGATTCGACCATCGCCACCTGGCTGCATGGCGCCGGCTACCGGACCGCTTTCATGGGCAAGCTCATGAACGGATACGAGCCCGAGCTGCACCAGCCGGCGCCGGGTTGGGACGAATGGTATGGCGTCGGTGGCAAGTTCCAGAATTTTGATTACACGCTTAACGAAAATGGGAAGGTGGTGACCTATGGCCATCGGCCCGAGGACCATCTGACGGACGTGCTCGCGGCCAAGGCCGCCGACGTCATCCGCCGGACTGACGCCGACCAGCCGTTGTTGCTGTACATCGCACCCTTCGATCCGCACAGCCCCGCGACGCCGACACTGCGCTACGCCGATCTCTATGCCGATACGGCCCTGCCCGCGTCGCCCTCGTTCGATGAGCCGGACGTCAGTGACAAGCCCTCCTATGTCGGCGACCTTCCGCCGCTGGCGCCCTGGCAGAAGGAGGCGCTCACCCGACACAATCGGGAGCGACTGCGAGCGCTGCGGGCGGTCGACGATCTGGTGGCGACCGTGGTGGGCGCGCTCGAGGAGACCGGCCGGCTCGCCAACACCTATGTCTTTTATACCTCCGACAACGGCTTCCACATGGGCCAGCATCGGCTCTTTGTCGGCAAGACGACCGCCTACGAGGAGGACATCCGCGTCCCGATGGTGGTGCGCGGTCCGGGTGTGCCCATCGGTCAGCGGCTCGAGCCCATGGTGCTGAACAACGATCTGGCGCCTACCTTCGCCGCCATCGCCGGCGTGGAGCCGCCCAGTTTCGTCGACGGCCGGTCGCTGCTGCCGCTGCTGGCCAAGCCACAGTCCCCATGGCGCCGTAGCTTCCTGATCGAGCGCCGGCAGATGGAGACGCACGAGCTCTCCGGCAACGCGATCATCGACGCCATCCGCACGGCCGCTCACATCTATGTCGAGTACGGTACCGGCGAACGTGAGCTGTATGATCTGCAAGCCGACCCATACGAGCTCGACAATCGCGTCCGCATCGCCGATCCAGCATTGGTCGCAGCACTGGCGGAGCGGCTGGCCGAACTCAAGAACTGCGCGGCCTCGAACTGCCGGGTGCTCGAAGACCTGCCGGTCGAGCCCGAGGTGACGCCTGTCGCGGAATCCACGTCACGTGGCAAGGGCTGAGAGCAGCCTTCGGGCTCGCGTGCAAAACCCGCGTCGCCTATAACTAACGGCATGAAGCCGATCGTTACGTTGACCGTGAATCCGGCCATTGATGCCGCCTGTGTGACCGACGAAGTCGTCCCCATGCGCAAGGTGCGCACGCGCGACGAGCGCTACGATCCCGGCGGTGGCGGCCTCAACGTTGCCCGGGCGATTCGGGAGCTGGGCGGCGAGGCGGTCGCCTTCTACCTCGCCGGCGGCATCACCGGCCAGGCCCTGGAAGGCCTCATCGAGCATAGCGGAATCGCCGCCGTCCGCGTCCCGATCGCCGGCCTGACCCGCGTCAGCCATACGGTCTTCGAACTGAGCACCGGGCATGAATTCCGCTTCACGCCCGAGGGCCCCGAGATCAGTGGCGCGGAGTGGCGCAATTGCCTCGAGGTCCTGTCGATTATCGATGGGGATTGGTTCATTGCCAGCGGCAGCCTAGCTCGTGGCCTTCCGGCCGACTTCTATGCCCGCGTAGCGCGGCAGGTGAAGGAACGCGGTGGCAAGATGGTGCTGGACAGCTCGGGGGCGGCCCTCCACCAGGCCCTTCTTGAGGGTGTCCACCTGGTCAAGCCAAGTCGGCGCGAGCTGGAGCATCTGCTCGGCCGCAAGGCCACCTCGCCTGCCGATGAGGAGGCTCTTGCTCGCGAGGTCGTGGACAGCGGTCGGGCCGAGATCGTGGCGCTGACGCTGGGGGCCGAAGGCGCCGTGCTGGCGACACGGGACCTGACTCTGCGTCTCGCCAGTCCGCCGGTCGACACCAAGAGCGCGGTGGGGTCCGGCGACAGCTTCATTGGAGCCATGGTCTGGGCGCTGGCGGCAGGCATGCCCGTGGACGAAGCATTTGCCTATGGGATTGCCGGCGGCGCAGCCGCCGCCATGACGCCCGGCACCGAATTGTTCCACAAAGGCAACGTGTTGCAGTTATTCGAGCAGACGAAAGCGCAATTACCCCGAGGCGCCACCGGCCAGTGAGTCCGGTCAGGGCGACAATGGATTGTGGCGAAGGTCGTTCCAGCCTCGGGAGAATGGCCGGTGAAAATAGGTCGCCCAGACAAAGTTGAGCGCGTAGCGGACCCCTGTGCGGAAGACGCCTTCGGCGCATAGCCGACGACCTGACGAGCGGGCGCGAAGAGCAAACGTCCAACGTACCTCGCCCGCAGCGTTCAGTCGCCGGGCGAGGTCTGTGTCCTCACCATAGAAGCTGAAGTCCGCACCATAGCCGCCGATCGCTTCCATGGCCGAGCGCCGCACCACGAAATTGCCGCCCTGCAGCATCGAATTGACTCCGAGCACCAGACGGTTTGCTTGGTTGATCCCATAGCCGGCGGCGTAAAACAGCCGCACTAACAGGTTCACGTGCGGGGGCACGTCATCGTAGATGTAGGGTCCACTCAGCGCGACCAGCTTGGGATTGTCCGCGAATGCAGTCACGACCCGCGGCAGCCAGCCGTTTGGGAGGATGGTATCGGCGTCGATATTGGCAATCAGGTCGCCTTCCGCTGCCAGGAAACCGGCCTGTCTGGCGCGCACGAGGCCCTTGATCGGCTCGTCGACCACCCGGACCCCTGAAAACTGCCGGGCGATGCTGCCCGTATGGTCCGTGCTGGCATTGTTGACCACGATGACCTCGGCCGTGCATCCGACCTTGTCGATCGCCTGCAGGATCGACGTCAGCGTGCGGGGAAGCAGCGCCACTTCATTATGGGCCGGCACCACGAAACTGACGTGCGGGGTCACGGCGCCGGCACCGTTTGGGTCAGCTGCCAATACAGAGTCTCCCACTGATCGGCGACCGCCTCGGTCGCGAACTGGCTGACATAAGCGGCAGCATTTCGGCCGAGGGTGGCGCGCTGCCGAGCATTGGCCAACAATGTGACCATGCTGTCCGCAAGCGCGACATGGTCGTCGGGTTGGACCGTCACGCCGCTTGCATCGTTGATGAATTCCGGCAGCGCGCGGCTATGGGCGCCTATCACCGGTAGACCGCACGCCATGGCCTGTAGCATCGCCATGCCCTGGGTCTCGGAGGTGCTCATCGTGACGAACAGCTCGCAAGCCTGCAGCACCTTGGCGAGTCTTCTCTTGTCGAGGGTACCAAGGAAGCGAACATTTCGGTCAATATCGAGTTCCGCCGCGAGCTTGCGGAGATGCGCCTGATGCGAGCCGTGTCCCGCCAGCACAAGCTCGATCGAGCCGAACTGCCGGCGGACCAGCGGTAACGCCCGGATGACCGCGTCGATGTTCTTTTCGATGCCCAGGCGACCCGCATAACAGAGCGTCGTCTCACCAAATCCAAGCTCAGCCTTCAACGCACGTCTACAGTCCGATGTTACAGGCAAGAAGGTCTTTATGTCAATTGGGTTTGAAATTACCGCTTGTCGTGGTGACAGCGTCGACACATCAAGGTCACTAAAGACAGATATTGATGGGGCTGTAATAAAATCGCAACGATCATAGTACCAGCGAACATAATTTACTGCCCACTTCATCTTTATCGGAAGGTAATTATCAAACGCTTTGATCGCCATGTGATTGGTGCCAACGACAGGTATATTCAGGAGCTTGCCCGCGAGTAACGCCTCGAGCCCGACGCCGAAAAAAGTCTGCGTGTGGATCACATCGGGACGTGATGCCCCAAGGAACCGCATCCAACCCCACGGCCGGGGCACCACCAGCCTGGACTGGGCAGTCGAACTGGGGAAGGGCAACGACGGCAGGCGAATGATGCGCACCTTGCGGCCGAGTTCGGGGTCGTTCGGCAAAGCCGCACCGCGCCGATAGTCCGCCGGGGAATAGCGCGGCACGTAGAAATCGACGTGATGGCCGCGACCCGCCATGGCAGCGGCCAACGCTTCGATCGAATCCTGAATGCCGCCGAGCTCCGGATAGAAATGGTCCGAGAAAACGGCGATCCTCACGACGTCGGCGACCGGGTCTCGCGCCGCGCGAAGATAATGACGACGAGAACGGCGCCCACGGCCAGCAGGGCGAGCGGCAGATAGGCGAAGCTGCCCGTCAGCTGCAGCAACCCCTGGCCGAGATAGTAGCCGAGCAGCAGCAGCACGGCGGATTTGGGAATGGTCGTGACCAGATTGATCAGCAGGAATTCAAGATAGTTCATGCGCGCCGCTCCGGCCGCGATCAGCACCAGTGCGCCGATCGAGTGCGTGAGCTTGCCCACGGCCAGCGTGGCGCGACTCCTGGACACGAAGCGCGACCGCAACCGCGCCAACCTGTCGGGAGTCAGCCCGACCCATCTTCTGCCATAGCGCGTCAGCAGCGAGGTGCCCCAGCGGCCCAGCGAATAGAACACCGTGTCACCGATCAGGTCACCCAGCACGACGACGACCAAGACCGTCCAGCCATCGAGATAGCCAGCAGCCGTCATGCTGCCGGCGAGAACGGTGACGATGGGGCCTTCGACGATGGCGAGTGGCAGCAGGAGCAAAATGCCGTCGGCAATCAGCCAAGCTTGAAGCTGGGCTACCGACCAAGCTTCCACGGCGCCGCTAGGCCCTCACGCCGTCGGCCCGAGCCGCCGGGCGCCCGGAGACGATGCCATCAGAAATGCGTCCAGCCGCCATGCTCAACGACGATCTCATTTCCCGCGCCATCGTGCACCTTCACGCCCGAGCCCCTGCTGATGCTGCCAATTAGCGTGAGCGGATGATCGAGCTGCGCTGCCAGGGCCGAGATCTCGAGGCGCCGGTCCACGGGGCCGGTGAAGAGGATCTCGTAATCGTCGCCACCGGCCAAGGCAGCCTCGCGCGCACCAGGCACCCCACGCGCGACCAATGACAGCGGAAGGGCCGAGGCGTCGAGAGTGGCCGCAACGGCCGAGGTCGCGCAGATATGGCCAAGGTCGGCCACGAGCCCGTCGGAGACGTCGATGGCAGCAGTGGCGAGTCCGCGCAGTGCCTTCCCCAATGCCAGGCGCGGGCGCGGGGTGCGGTAGCGGTCCACGAGCGTCAGCGCCTCGTCCTCGGCGACCGCAAGCCCGCGCAAGACACGCAGCCCGATTGCGGAATCGCCAAGCGTGCCCGAGACCCAGATATCATCGCCGGGCATGGCGCCGGAGCGCAACAAGGCCTGACCCTTAGGCACCGTGCCCAGGATGGTGAGGGTCAAAGTCAGCGGACCGGGCGTCGAAACGGTATCACCGCCAAGCAGATGGCAGCCGAAGCGCCGTTGATCGGCCAGCAGCCCGGCGGCGAAGCGGCGCAACCAACTGTCATCGACGGCAGGTGAGCACGCCAGAACCGTCAGATAGCCCAACGGTTCGGCTCCCATCGCCGCAAGGTCCGACAGGTTGACCCGCAACAGCTTGCCCGCGACCAGCTCCGCCGGGTCATCCGCCAGGAAGTGGACGTCGGCCACGATCGCATCCTTGGCGATGACCAGCTGAAGGCCAGCCGGTATGTCGACCAGTGCGGCATCGTCGGTGAGGCCAAGTGCGCCTGGATAGTCGCAGGCCAGGGGTTTCAGCAGACGCTCGATCAGCTGGAACTCGCCCATGTGGGTCACAGGCCGGGATCCACCGTCCTCAAACGCGCCGCCAGGCGATCCAGCACGGCGTTGACGAAAGCCGGCTCGTTGGCATCGAAGAACAGGTGGGCGAGTTCGACATACTCGTTGATGACGACCTTGACGGGCACGTCGGTGCGCTCGGCGAGCTCAAAGGCACCGGCCCGCAGGCAGGCCCGTAGGAGAAAACCGCACCTGGCCAGCGTCCAGCCTTCGGCCAAGCTGTCCTCCAGCTCGGGATCGAGCCGGACATGGGCCGCCCAGGCACCCTTGACCAGGATCTGGAACCATTCGCGGTCCACATCCGGTGACGGCCCTTCCTCCTCGACCGACTCGAACAGGTGGCTCAGGCGATGCTCGCCGAACTCCCGGCAGACGACCTCGGGC